>NZ_CP011971.1:600000-765000 GCF_001579945.1 Steroidobacter denitrificans
GGGCGTCGGTCATCCCGGCGAGCGCTCGGAAGTAATCGATTATGTATTGCGCCGCGCGCCGAAAGCGGAAGAGGACGTCATCCTGGATACGGTGCAGCGGGCCCTGGATGCGCTGGAGACGTTTCTGGAACAGGGATCCGAGCGCGCCATGAACGATCTGCACAGGAAGAAATAATGGCCATCAAATGCGGTATCGTCGGCCTGCCCAATGTCGGCAAGTCGACGCTCTTCAATGCGCTCACGCGGGCGCAGATCGCCGCGGAGAATTATCCGTTCTGCACGATCGATCCGAACGTCGGCGTGGTGCCGGTGCCCGATCCACGTCTGGATTCTCTGGCGAGCATCGTCAAACCTGAACGTATCCTGCCGGCCACGGTGGAGTTCGTGGATATCGCCGGACTGGTGGCCGGGGCGTCCAAGGGAGAGGGGCTGGGCAACAAGTTCCTGTCCCACATCCGGGAAACCGATGCGATTGCACATGTCGTACGTTGTTTCGAGGATGACGATGTGGTGCACGTGGCTGGACGCATCAAGCCTCTGGACGATATCGCGGTCATCGACACCGAGCTGGCGCTGGCCGATTTGGACACGATCGAGCGGGGGCTGCTGCGCGCGGAGAAGGCCTCCAAGGCGGGTGACAAGGATGCGATCCGTCTGCGCGATTTGCTCAAGGGCCTGCGCGATCACCTGGACGCGGGCCGGCCGGCACGTTCGCTGCGCCTGGATGCCGACGAACGCCGGCTGTTGCATGATCTGCATCTGATCACGCTCAAGCCCCTCATGTACGTGGCGAACGTGGCGGAAAACGGCTTCGAGAACAACCCGCATCTGGACGCGGTCAGGGTGCTGGCAGCCGACGAAGGCGCCGAAGTGGTGGCGGTGTGCGCCGCAATCGAGGCGGAGATCGCGCAGCTGGAAGAGGCCGACCGCGCTGATTTTCTCAATGATCTCGGCCTGGAGGAGCCGGGTCTGAATCGGGTCATTCGCGCCGGCTATGCCTTGCTGGGGCTGCAGACCTATTTCACCGCCGGGGTGAAGGAGGTGCGTGCCTGGACCGTGCGGGTGGGCGCGACGGCGCCGCAGGCCGCCGCCGTCATTCATACGGATTTCGAGAAGGGATTCATTCGCGCCGAGGTCATCGCCTATGAGGATTTCCTGCGTTACAAGGGCGAGCAGGGGGCGAAGGAGGCTGGACGGATGCGCCTGGAAGGCAAGGAGTACGTCGTCCAGGAGGGGGACGTGATGCACTTTCGGTTCAACGTGTGACCCTAGAGAGCCATTTCTCAGCATTTCACAAGATTGCTTAGAACCCAGAAAGCAGCGCTAGAACCCCGGAAATTCCGGGGTTTTTCGTTTCCATGGATTGCATGGGATTGCTCGGCCTTGCTCGCGTAAAGTGACTACGCTGGTGTATACGAAGATTGGACGGGGCGATAGAAGGTGTATATGATCCTCCTGTCGTTCCTCATTGCCGATCTCGTGACACCGTGCTTACAGATGCCCACTGCCGTGCTGCCAAACCGAAGGAGCAGCTCTACCGCCTGAATGACCTTCGCGGCCTTTACCTCGAAGTGAAGCCCAATGGGGTCAAGGCTTGGCGCTACCGCTTCAAGCTGGGCGGTAAGGGGTCGTGGTTTGCGCTGGGCGACTACCCCACCGTCAGCCTTGCCGAAGCGCGGGACAAGTGCGAGGAAGCGCGGAAGCTGGTCAAGCAAGGCATCAACCCCGTCCAGCATCGGCAGCTTGAGCGCCTCAAGCGCGAACAGGATTCCGCCAATACCTTCGAGACCGTCGCCAAAGAGTGGCTGGCTCTGCGGGACTGGGAGGACATCACCAAGAAACGCCGCCTGGACATGCTGGAGCGGGTGGTCTTCCCCAGCATCGGCAAGCTCCCGGTGCGCGACATCACCCCGGCGCACGTTCTCGACATCCTCACCAAGACCGTGAAGCGCGGTGCGCCGACCGTCGCCGCCGAAGCGAAACGCACCATGTCCGGCATCTTCGAACTGGCGGTCGCCACCTTGCGGGCAGACAACGATCCCGTCTGGCCCGTCCGCAAGGCGTTGCCCGCCAACAAGACGCAACACAAGACGGCGCTGACCACTGCGCAGATCGGCAAGCTGCTCAACGACTTCGACAACCACCGCTGCGGCTATCAGGTCAATTTCTGCATACAGTTGATGTGGTGGACACTGGCGCGTCCCAGCGAAGCGGCAGAAGCGGAATGGGCTGAATTCGATCTCGATGCCGCGCTTTGGACGATCCCAGCCCGGCGCATGAAAGCCCGCCGCGAGCATGTGGTGCCGCTGCCAACGCAGGCCATAGAGATGTTGCGTCGCCTGCACGCCATCAGCGGCGACCGGACGCACATCTTCCCCGGCAGGGATGACCGCAACAGGCCGATGTCGGTACATTCGATCCGGCAGGCGCTCAAGGTACTGGGCTGGAGTGGCACCTACAGCCCGCATGGCACCAGAACCACGGGCAGCACCCGGCTGAACGAAATGGGCTATCGCCCGGATGCCATTGAAGCGCAGCTTGCCCACGCGGAACCCAACTCGGTGCGCCGCACCTACAACCATGCCACCTACCTCGAAGAGCGGCGGGGCATGATGCAGGCGTGGGCGGACAAGCTCGAAATCTGGAAGCGGGAGAGCACAGGTGAAGTCAGTAGAACACAGTGAGTACCTGCCCGACACGGAGGCAGGACACTCACTATTCAGGGAGCGCCTGATTGCAAAAATTCAGCAACATCGCGATTTCAAGGCGCTGCCACACGAAATTCAGTCGAGCTTCTTTGAGAGGTTAGCTGAACTCACCCTCTTCGGCACCAACAACTGTTCGGTGGAGACACATAGCTCACGGATACGCAAGCTCGAAAAACTGGCCGACAGTTATCGCCGGGTTGCCAATAGCATTGCGCTGCTTTCGGAAATAGATGAGCTGCTGCTCGATGATGCCTTTCAACACAGCATGCCTTTGCAACAGCAAAAGAAACTGATGCGACAGCTGGCTGCCCAAGTTGATGAGCTGATAGGCGGGATGCGGCAGACGTCTACCAGCACGTCTGAGCGGATTTTGCTACGCCTGCAAGGTGCAAGCCTGCTTAAACAATTGGGCAAACTAGGGGTTGCCTGCAAAATCAACAATGACTTTCAGAAAATCACCCAAACTGATGCAGTGCTCAGCGAGGAAACCGAGCAAGCACAACGTTTTCTGCCGGATCTGTCGCAGAGCATGGCCCTTGCCATGCTCTGCACCATGCTGGTTCTCTTCAACAGCGGCCAGGTCGTTGAATGGAGCTACTGCCGCAGACTGCTGTTAGAAGGAGAAAAGGCTCTCAGGCAAGCGGCAGATTGAACCCATTCCAAGCATCAGGGGCTCAAGGTAACGGAGGCAACCCCAACTCAGCCAGATACTGATTGTGGCGCGCCTTGGCGTCTGCAATCTTCTTCTCGGCGGCAACCAGGTCGGCATGAACCGCTGCCAGGTCGATCTCTTCCTCAGTTTGCGCGGTGCTCACGTAGCGCGAGATGTTCAGGTTGAAATCGTTTTTCTCGATTTCTTCCATGCTCACCCGGCGAGAGTAACGCGGCGCTTCCTTGCGGTAGCGGTAGGTGTCGATGATTTGGTCAATGTGCTCCGGCAAGAGCTGGTTCTGGCGTTTGCCCTTCTCATAATGCTCGGCGGCATTGATGAACAGCACGTCGTCCGGCTTCTTGCACTTTTTCAGCACTAGGATGCACACCGGTATGCCAGTGGAGAAGAACAGGTTGGCTGGTAGGCCGATCACGGTGTCGATGTGCCCATCCTTGAGCAGTTTGGTGCGAATGCGCGCCTCGGCCCCACCCCGGAACAGCACACCGTGGGGCAGGATGATCGCCATCACACCGTCTTGCTTGAGGAAATGGAAGCCATGTAGCAGGAAGGCAAAGTCAGCGGCGGACTTCGGTGCCAGGCCGTAATTCTTGAAGCGCACGTCTTCGCCCAGCGCCTCGCTTGGCTCCCAGCGATAGCTGAACGGCGGGTTGGCCATCACCGCGTCGAACTTCGGCATCTTCGCTGGGTTGGTTTCGCGCAACATGTCCCACTCGTTGAGCAGGGTATCGCCATGGAAAATCTCGAACTCCGAGTCCTTCACCCCGTGCAGCAGCATGTTCATGCGCGCCAGGTTGTAGGTGGTGATGTTCTTCTCCTGGCCGTAAATCTTACCAATGCCATGCGGCCCCATCAGGCGGCGCACATTGAGCAGCAAGGAGCCCGAGCCACAGGCAAAGTCGAAGACACTATCCAGATGCGAGCGCTTGCCTGTGGCAGGCTCCTGGCTGTCCAGCGTGACGATGGCCGACAAGATGTCTGAAATGCGCTGCGGCGTATAGAACTCGCCAGCCTTCTTGCCCGAGCCTGCCGCAAACTGGCCGATCAGGTACTCGTAGGCATCGCCCAGCGTGTCACTGTCGGTAGAGAACTGCCCCAGTCCCTTGGCGATCTCGGCGATGATCTTGCACAGGCGGGCATTGCGCTCGCTGTAGGTTTTGCCCAGCTTATCCGACGCCAGATTGATCTCTGAGAACAGGCCCCGGAAGGTGCTGGCGAAGGACTCTTCCTCGATGTACTTGAAGCCTTTTTGCAAAGTGTGCAGCAGCTCGGCATCCTGCGTGCGCGCCATCTCGGCGATGTTGCCCCACAGGTATTGGGGTTCGATCACATAATGCACCTTGCGGCGCATCTGCTTCTCGAATTCCGGCACATCGTCCAGGTTGCATTCGTACCAGAGCTGCAACGGCGTAGAGACTGAGCCATCAATCTGCTGCGGATAGTCTGGCCCCAGCTCCTTCTGAGCGGCGGCCTCGTAGTTGTCCGACAGATAGCGAAGGAAGAGAAAAGCCAGCATGTAATCGCGGAAGTCGTCCGCATTCATCGCGCCACGCAACTGGTCGGCGATGGCCCAGAGGGTCTTGCCTAGCCTTTGTTTTTCGAATTCAGTCATTATTTATCCTGCATGCAATGCAAATTTGTATTTTTCCAGCAACTTGGCGAAGATATCTCTAAATACTGCCTCAACTGCGGGCGGCATAAGATCGCTCTGATAATAATAAGCGTCTTTATGGGAAAGTGAGTTGATAACGTTGGCGGCATTTTCGTGATCTTCAATGCCTATTTGGGCGAGGGTGTACCCAATATTTCCTCTCCCAAAGAATGAAGCAATGTTCTCAAGCGCTTGTCGCAGCATGACGACATGATGGGTGTAAAGCTGGTCTCGGCTAGCCTCTTCAAGAATCTGAAGAAGGTGCAAGTGAAATAGAAAAACACTATTCCTTGGCGTCCCTAAGGCATATGCACCGGCAATGTTTTTTAGGGAAAAAATCTTGGTTAAATTCTTGTACCTATCGCTTTTCTCACCTTTTTTCAAACGATCCACCAAAATTGAAAACAGTCCTATGTGATGGGTCGTTATTATTATTTTTTTCTTGAGATAGTGCCGCTCAATTTGCTGAAACACTGTTTCAGCGGTAACGTAAATATTATGTTCATCAAGGCTAGATACAGGGTCATCAATGAAAATATGCGCGTCCTGAGTATTGGACCACCCATCAACCTCTAAGAGAGCCAAGAAAAAGCACCAAACAAAAATTCTCTCTTCGCCGCGAGAGATTTTTATCGGCACATCTTCATCATCGTTGGTGACGAAAGTGATCGACTCAATTCCGTTCTCAAGATTTTCGTAGGGATTCAGCTTAAAATTAAATTTTGGCGAATACATCGCCAACTTATCCATGACTGCATCTGGATTCTCATACAGAAAGCTATGGAAGCGGTTCAAGCTGCTGGGCAAAATATTGAGCTTTATGTTCGCACCGCCATTGTCTTCATCGTTATCCCAGACAAAAAGGTCTTCGCTGAATGCGTTGTAGTAAACGCCAGTGTGTTGGCCATTATCAGAGTTTTTAGTTGCATTTTTGTATGCCACCGATAATCTGGTTTTTCCTGTGGCATTGAATGCATAAATGAGAATAATGTTCTCACCCAGCTTTTTTAGCTGCTCTGCAATATCTTCAATACTCATTACCCTACCTCGGACATGACGGGAAATAACTGTTCCATCAGGCCCTTCTTGTGGATCATGAGGACATCAATTTTCTGGCTTTGGGCGGCGATGAAATCGTCGAGGGAAGACAAACAGTTGGCGATACGATCTTGCTCTGAAAACTCTGGGACAAGCAATCTGACTGCCGAAAACTGGGTCTTGTTTATAATAGGAACGGCCTGAATACCTGCGAGTTTGGCGATGCGTTCTGCGTTCAAGCTGAGGATGTAATACACGAATCCGCCTGAATGCTCAGAATTTGGGATTACGGAGTTGATCTGCTGATTGGTCGCGCAGTCCCGAACATTTTGAGTCACTTTCCCGATAGTTGACCCGATGCACACAAACAGAACGCTGTTCGCTTTGATCGGACGGGTTTTTTCAAACCCCAAAGCACTCAAAGTGGTCTTTGTGTCGCTCACCCATCGCAGATCGGAAATGTCGGCTGGGGAGACGAATGGGATGCCACCGCCATAGAACTCTGGATGTGCCGTGCTAGGGGTACTTCCAGTAATAATTTCTCCGAAATCACTAATGGATTTCTCCTTCCACTCCCCCAAATTCCGAAATTCCGGAAACCGTAACCGCGGCACAGTTTCGCCTTCGCAGGGGAAAAGCTGCTGCATCAGGCCCTTTTTGAGGGTCTTGAAGGTGTCGAGCTTGTAGGTTTCCGCCGCGATCAGATCATCCAGCGAAGACAGGCAGTCGGCGATTTTTTTTTGTTCGTCCAGCCTGCTTGGATAGTACAACTTCACATTTCCCAGCCGAGTTGGCGATAGTCCGAGCACCTTTGCACCTTGCGCTTCTCGCTGTATCTGTTTTCTCAGCCCCTCAGACGAGAAGAGATAAGCGCCAAAGCCCAGAGCCATAGAACCTTTATTTGGTCTTGCAAGAATGGTGTGCAAACCAGATACAAGCGGGACATCTCCTGCATCAATGATTTCGATGGCCTTGCCGATGTCCGCCATATCCTCGGAAGCATCGGCGAAAACCATGTCACCAGCCATGCAGTAGTTTTCGGGACGAATTGTGGAGTGCGACTCCCCTTCATTGATGTAGGGGACTGGCTCGGCATCAGCATGGAAATGCTGAGCAAACTTTGTATGGATATCTCCGTAATGAATATTCCTGTAGGAGCCATTGGTGTAATTCAGCTTATCCCGAGAAAGGGAGTTGTTTCCCCTGAAGGTATAACCCGCCGACATCGGCAACAAGCGCCACTCATCCTTAAACTCCGGGAACCGCAACCGCGGTACCAACGGCTTTCTTTCATGACCACTCATGCCGCTTGCTCCTGTGGCCGTGCCACGATGGCCTTGAACAGATTTCCAGCCCGGTCGTCGATCAGTTCAATCTGCGGCCAGGCCCGCAAGGCGCGCAGCAGGCCGCTACCCAGTCCGCGATACGGCAAGAGCTTTGCCGCAAAAGAGGCCAAAATCGGGTTGCGCATATTCGAGTTGCCCGCCTTGATGTTTTCGATGGTCAGGTTGTTGGGCAGATGACCAGGGCTGATGATCTCGACCCGATCGGCAAACACCAACACGCGCACCGGCGCGCTGATGAAATAGTCGCGGTGGATGAGCGCGTTGGCGACCAGCTCTTCCCAGACGATGCGCGGAATCTCCGATTGGCCTTGGGAGTTGAAGCCCTGTTCACCCTGAGTGGCACGGGTGTTAGCGACGATGAAGCCGAGCGTCTGCTGGAATACATCGGCCAGCTTACCGGTGATGTCGCGGCTGTCGATGTAGCGCTGGTCTTCGATCTCATTGCCGACAAAAGCCACCGCCTTGACGATGAAGGCAGGCAGTGCGTACTGCGGCGCTTTGGCAAACAGCAGGCTGCCCGCCACATTGAGCTGCCCCTGGTTCATCAGGTTCATGTTGGTCAAGAGCTGCGGCAGCGGTTGCTTGTGCTGGGAGAGCGGCTCGCCAAATTGCTGTTCGAAGAAGGTTGCGAAATAGGGCAGGTCCACATCGCCCGCACTCAAGCCCGCCACGGGCGTCTCATCCGCATGCACCAGCCCAGCCTGCTGGAACAGGCGCTGGATTTCCTCGCGCGAGGTGGCGCGGCGCTTGTCCGAGCCGTTCTTCACCCAGATGGCTCCGTTCTTGTCCATGTAGGGTTTGCTGACGCCTTCAGTAACGGTGACCACCATCACGGTGCCATTGGGGTGCGGCACGTTTTCGGTGAGCGGGTTCACCGCAGGCCGCACATTTTGTGAGGCACTGTTCGAGATGAGCTGGTTCAGGCGGTCGATGTCCGCGTGAGACAAGCCCAGCACCGTGCCGTCGTTTTGCACGCCAATGAAAATCTGCCCGCCAGCGCTGTTGCTGAAAGCGACGATCTCCGCCGCCAGCGCGTCGGCATTGGTGAAGTTCTCTTTGAACTGATGGCGGCTGTCTTCGCCACGGCTCAAGCAGTCGATCAGTTCTGTGGTTTCCATAGGTTGTAAACCTCTTTGCGTCGGTTGAAGGCTTCCTGGCCTCCTTCCATGATGTTGATGATGGCGTCCTGCACCGGACGAGCGTCGATGCTGCCGCTTTGTACGGCGACTTGCTCATCCTGATAGCGGCAGGCATGCACTTGCTCCGCATCACCCAGCACCGGAAAGTTGGCGTTGTGGGTGGCGAAGATGAATTGGGCGTGAGGCTTCATCTCGCGCAGTAGCTTGATCACGTCGTCGTAGATGGTCTGGTTGTCCAGATCGTCTTCCGGCTGGTCAATTATGATCACGTCGTTCTGGCGCTGGCTGAGCACATATAGCAGCAACGCGGAAGCACGCTGCCCGAGCGAGTGGTGCTTGAGTTCCTTGCCGCGATAGCGAATGACGAAACGGTTAGGCACCTGATAGACCACGAACTCCATCAGGTTTTGCATGAAAGTCTTTTCGAAAACCTCCGGCGTGCTGCCCGCTTTTTTCAAGGCGTTTGGCAAATCACGCAGCAGCCCGCCGAAATCGGCGTAATCCTCCATCACTGCGCGCAGGGTGGTTTCGCGGATGTTGCTGCCCTTGAAGAGCTGCTGCATGAAACTGATGGCGGCTTCCTTGTCGCCCTTGAAGTCGGCTTCGATCTGCAAGGCGGTATGGCCAGCGTTCACCCGATCCAGTTCGGCCTTGATGGCGTTGAACTCGCGCAGCCACAGGCCGTTGAGCTTGTCGATCTCGGCAAACAGTGCGTCGCGGATGCTACTTTGCTGGCTTTCCTGCTTGGCCAGCGCCTCCAGCATTTGCTCCGCCTTGGTTTTGCGCTGCTGTTGGGTCAGGAAGTCATCCGGCTGGATGGCCGTCATGCCGGTCTGCTTGAGTTCCTGAGCCAGCTGACGTTCGACCTGGGCAAACTCTTCCTGAAGACTCTGGCGCGCGGCATCGAACTCGCCTTGTTTGAATTGAAGCCGGGAGGTAACAGCGCGGGCCTCTTGCTCGATTTGCTTGAGCTGATCGACTTTGGTAACGAGGTTGGCAAATTCGGCGTAATAAGCAGTGAAGAAGTCGGGGTTCTGCTTGGAGACGTAGCTCGTGGCATTACGCAGATCGTCTTCGTGCTCGGCGATCAATTGCCCCAAGGCGAGCACGAAGCTGTCTGCCCGCTCCTTCATGCGTGCCAGTGCACTGGCATCCTGCTGGAAGCCAAGGCGCTTTTGCAGCTTGTCGGCAACCCCGTACTCTTCAAATTTCTTCAGTCGGAAGTTGGCATCGGTGAGCTGGGACTCGTAATCACGCCTGAGTTCGGCAGTATTGCTGAGTTTGAGCCAGCGCTGCGCAGCATCACGCACATGCTGGCGTTGGGTTTCGATTTCGTCTCGCAGTGTGCGGAGCTTTTCGCCCACCAGCTTTTCCACTAGATCGGTCTCGAAACCTTCGCCGGTGCTGGAAAGGTCTTTCTGCCCGAAGTAGATCGGACGGCGCAGCACGGTTTCCCGGATCGATACACCGGGCTGCAATTTGCCGTCCAGATAGACGTTCGGCGCTTCGCGGAAAATGCGGGAGATGGTGAATTCCTGTCCGTATACGTCACAGGCCGTCAGCGTCACCTTACCGCCGCTGCCCAGAGTGTGGCGGATCAGTTCATCCTTGTACTTGGTGTCCTGCGCTTTCTCCCCGCGAGGAATATCGAGAGCGTAGCGCACTGCTTCCAGAATGGAAGACTTGCCGCTGCCCCGGATGCCGATCAACGTGTTCAGTTCAGGCGAGAAATGCAGCGTTTTCCCGTCAAGGATGCCCCCGTCAAAGTGAATGCTGCGGATGTGCGATGCGAGATGCTTGGGCGGCTCCGTGACGACCCGCGAAGCAGGATCGCTCAAGGCAAACTTGACCGCATCAAAGGACAGTTCACCCAATTTGAGGTAACAGGCTTTACCCTGACCAATCTCTTCGATGCATTTGGCGTCGCAACCTTCGAGCTCGGCGGGGTACCAGCCACCTAGATGCTGCTGCGTTTTAGTCCGGCAGGGTTTGTTTTTCTCTTGCAGCTTGTTGTACGTGCGTACCTTTTGGAAGCCCAACGTGCGACGGCGGAAGAATTCGTTCTGGCCCAGCTCGGCAAGACGCCCCCCGTCCAATTCGGCCCACAGCCCGCTCGGTGCTTCGACATGGGCAAAGACAAGGAAAAAGTCGCGGTGATAGCTTTCCAGCTTCTTGATGGTTTCCAACAGTGACAGAGAGGAACGCCCGTTTTCCTGCTCGTACTGGGCAGGGACTTTTCCTTCAAAGGCAACACCCAGGAAGGGGTTGATATGGTCATGACCATCGGCCAACCAGTCGTCGGAAAAAACGACCAAGGTGTGGATGCCATTGGCCCCGTCATTGACCGACAGCTCGACGCCGGGCAACAGCGCAATATCCTTCTTCTGCGCTGTCTTGCGCAGCGCTTTGAACTCCTCGAAATCGAACTTGTTGTGATTGGTGATGACGCCCAGCTGAATACCTGCTTTCTCCAGTGCGTTCACATAATTGCTGTTGTAGAAGTTGTCATCGCCTGTGTACTTGAACTCACGATCTGCGCGGGTGTGCAGATGGAAGTCCGCACGAACCCACTGCGCCCCCTGTGTAAAGACGGTTCCCATCATCGCCCCTCCTCATAGGCAGCCAAACCAGCAATCTCTCGACCCTGGGCGAGCTTGTGCAGCAGTGGTGTCAGCTCTTCCATCAGGGCCAACTCTTTCTGCGTGCGGGCTTTCCATCCAAGTTCCAGCGGGGCCATCAACTCGGAGAGGCGTTCGCCATCGAAAATGCGGCGGCGCAAAATGTCATCGACAAAGGCTTGCAGCGCTGATGCGTCCAGTGTGTGGCGGTTGGCGAGATCGGTGAGTTCCCGTGTTTTTTTCTCTGCCTTGAAGCGGTCGAATCCGCTGCGGATTTGATTTTCGTCCAGGGCTTCATTGACTGGCAGGCCACGGATGTACTCGGCGATGTCCTCGCGCTCGTCGATGAACTTGGCATCGGACTGAATCAGGCTGATGAGCTGCTCACGGTTCATGGTGAGCTTGCCGGGCTTCTGCTGGGTCAGCTTGGCGATGAGGCCCATGATGTAGTCGTAGTCGATCACGCTTGAGGCGAAGAGTACGAATTCAAAATCAAGCTGCTGCACTTCTGGCGGGGTCTGGTCGCGATCCTGCTGTTCCTTAAAGCGCTTGGCCGTTTCGAGGTACACACCTTTGAAGCCCTGCATCTGATCGGGTGGCGCAATCTGGGTGATCTGCGCCTTCTGCTCATCCGAGAGATCGGTATATTGATCGAGCTGGGTCTTGAGGCGCTGTACTTCCTTGAACAGATTGACGAACTGCGCCCGTGCGGCATCGCCTTTCAGGTTGGCCACGTCTTCCGGCGCATTGCCCACGCCTTGCGACTGCATGAAGTCAGCCAGCTTCTGTGTGGCGGTTTGCAGGTTATCGATGACCTTAGGCGCGGGGTCTACCAGCCAGATTTCACGCGGGTTGTCGATCTTCTCGCCAGAGAACAGTGCAATCGCCTCTTCGACCGGCTTTTGCTGCTGACGGAAGTCGAGGATGTTGCCATAGGGCTTGCTGTCGTTGAGCACGCGATTGGTGCGCGAAAACGCCTGGATCAAGCCGTGATGCTTGAGGTTCTTATCCACGTACAGGGTATTGAGGTACTTGGAGTCGAAACCGGTAAGCAGCATGTCCACCACGATGGTGATGTCGATCTTTTGCGCGGCGGGGAGATCGCTGTTGGCGTACTGCTGATCCTTGATGCGCTTTTGCACATCCTGGTAGTACAGGTCGAACTCGCTGATGCGATGGTTGGTGCCAAAGCGCGTGTTGTAATCGGTCACGATGCGCGTGAGCGCCGCTTTTTTGCCTTCGGGGTCTTGCTGGTTATCTTCTTTCTCTTGCGGCAGGTCTTCCTGAATCTGCTGTACGTCCTTATTTCCCTCGGCAGGTGGGGAGAATACGCAGGCAATGTTCAGCGGACGGAACTCAGGGTCTTGCTCGGTCTTTTGTTTTTGAATCTCCGCGAACAGTTCGAAATACTCGATGGCATCGTTGATGCTGGCCGTTGCCAACACCGCGTTGAACTTGCGGCCATTGGTCGCTGCATCGTGCTTGGCGAGAATGGTTTCAATGACCTTGGGCTTGGCCACACCTTCACCAGGCTTGGGAGGATTCTTGCCTTCGGGCTTGAAGTAATCCACGTGAAAGCGCAGGACGTTGCGATCCTCGATGGCGTGGGTGATGGTGTATTGATGCAGGCAACGCTGGAAGAGGTCGTCGGTCGTGCGGTAACTGGCTTGCTGACCTTCGATCTGCTGGTAGCTGGCGTTCTTCTCGAAGATGGGTGTGCCGGTAAAGCCAAAAAGCTGGGCGTTGGGGAAGAACTCCTTGATGGCTTTGTGGTTGTCGCCGAATTGTGAGCGGTGGCATTCATCAAAGATAAATACCATGCGCTGGTTGCGTAATGGCTCCAGCCGTTCCTTGTAGTTGCGCCTGTTGGCCCCATCCAGAGCCAGGCCCAGCTTCTGAATGGTGGTGACGATGACTTTATCGGCGTAGTCATCCGACAGTAGGCGGCGCACCAGTGTCTCGGTGTTGGTGTTCTCTTCGACGCAGCCTTCCTGAAAGCGGTTGAATTCCTCGCGAGTCTGGCGATCCAAGTCTTTGCGATCCACCACAAACAGACACTTGTCGATGTCCGGATTGTCTTTGAGCAGGGTGGACGCCTTGAACGAAGTCAGCGTCTTGCCTGAGCCGGTGGTGTGCCAGATGTAGCCGTTGCCGCAATTCTGGTGGATGCACTCCACGATGGCTTTGACGGCATAGATTTGGTATGGCCGCATCATCAGCAGCTTCTGCTCGCTGGCCACCAGCACCATGTAGCGGCTGATCATTTGCCCTAGAGTGCACTTGGCCAGGAACTTCTCGGCAAAACTATCGAGCAGCGTGATTTTTTTGTTGTCTTCGCTGGCAAACTGGTAAACCGGCAAGAAGCGCTCATCTGCGTTGAAGCTGAAGTGCCGTGCGTTGTTGTTGGCGAAATACCAAGTGTCGGTGCGGTTGCTGACGATGAAGAGCTGCAGGAAGCACAGCAGCGTCTTGCTATAGCCATTGCCGGGGTCAGTCTTGTAATCAACGATCTGCTGCATGGCCCGGCGCGGGCTGACCGCCAAGGTCTTCAGCTCGATTTGTACCACCGGTACGCCGTTGATGAGCAGCATCACGTCGTACCGGTGATGGCTGTTGTCAGTGTTCATGCGCAACTGGTTGACGACCTCAAAGTCGTTCTTGCACCAGTCCCGGATGTTCACCAAGGTGTAGTTCAGCGGCGTACCATCGTCGCGCTCGAAGCTGTTGATGTTGCGAAGCCGCTGGGCAGCGCCGTAGACATCGGGCGTGATGATGCCGTCGAGCAAGCGCTGAAACTCGCTGTCAGTCAGATGCACGCGGTTCAGCGCTTCGAACTTGGCTCGGAAGTTGGCTTCGAGCGCGGCGCGGTCGCGAATGCCGGGGCGATAGGTGTACTTGAGGTCGCCGAGCTTGGCGATCAGATCGAGTTCGATTTGTTGTTCTGTGGTCGTCATGAACCTTGCCTCAAAGACCCAAACGGTTTGCTACCGCCGTTGTTCTGGCGGGGGAATGCCATGGAGCTCATGTATGCCGACTCCCCGGCTCACCGACATCTTCATCTGCGCCGCCTGCACGCACCCATTCATCCACTTCGGAGAGCTGGAACTTCCACAGCCGCCCCACGCGGTGTGCGGGCAGACCCTTGCGCTCGCGCCAGCGGTACACGGTGTCCTTGGCCACGCCCAAGTGCTGGGCGACGTGATCGGCGGTAACCCACGGTTCTGTACTCATGTCGATGAAGCTCGGAGGTTGCGATTGAAAGTCGTCTTAAGTCGTTTTGAGTCTATCATTTGAATGCTGCGGAAGCATAAAAATTGTTATTGGCTACTGTCGTTGTGAGTTGAATGTGGTAACACGGGGCGCAGAGCCACACTGTCACCACCATGGCTACACACTGTCGCCACAGGGTGACCACATTGTCGCCACCATCCTTGCCACCCATTCAACACATTGTTCGCACAAGGCTGCCACGTTGTTGCCAGCATGCCGCCACACTGTTCACACAGTAAGTCGGCAGCCTGATCTGATCGCACAGATAATTTTCGCTGGTCACAAAGCCCCATGCCCCGTTACTCCCTCGCCTGGGCACAAGATAAGCAATAACAGTCAAGGGATTTGGAATCTACGTTGTGCAACTTTGGAATGTACGTAGCTGGAAATAAGTTTTTCGCTGTCTGATCATGTGCCCGAACAACAGAGCATTGGAAAGAACGTTGCGCCTTGTTGGAAACAACGTAGTGCCAGATAGGGAGTAACGGGGCATGTGACCATGCTAAAAGTCATGCGATCTGCGCCGCAGGATTTGGAAACCCGACGACTGGAAACAGCGTATTTTTTTGCCTACTCAGTTGGCGGCATGTCCGCATTGCCGCTGCTGCGGAAATGGGCGTCAACCACGCGGGCGATGTCAGCAGGCTGGGCTCCTGCGTTGAATGCAAAACGCAGCGCCCGCTCCAGTTGTTGCCAGCCCTGCGCTGAAGAGACATTACTGCCCACTGTTTCAGCTAGGCGAAAAATCAGTCCCTCCAGCAGTTCTTCGTCCCCGACGTCCGCCGCCACCTGCTCCGCCAATGCCAGGAGAACGTTGTGTGCTGATGCCAACGAGTCGATTGGCACCCCGGCCAATGCTGCAGGGGTGGTGATGACACGATCCACCCTGACGACTGTCGCCAAATCAAGGGCTTGATCGACGCCCGGCTCGATCTCCATGCGGATCAGCACATCGCCAGCCAACAGAAAGCGGGTTTTGATAAGCCCCGGCTGTTCATCCTGAAACAACCACACCGGCTGCGTGTTGGCCAGCAGCGCGCTCAGCACGAGCCTGCTGTCATTCAGTGCCCCGCGATCCTGCCACTGGTGCAACACGTCGGTACGCAGGCGACCGCCTTCCACACCGAGGTGGTGCAGCAGGCCGACCAGTCGTTTGGCGGAGATCACCTGCTCCTTGCCACGCAGCCAGACCGAGAGGTTGGCAGTACGGATGCCGGTGGCTTCGGCGATCCGCCCCAGCGTTTCCCCGCGCAGTCGTATCAAGGCGGCGGCAAAGCGTGGCAATTGTTCGTTGGCAATGCTTGGCATGTCGGGCTCTGTGAATTCACTGTAAATCACTATAAGACTTATTGACCGACAAGACGAGCGTACGGAGTTTGGCGATTCGCGCAAACCACTGTTATAGTAATTTATAGTTAGGCTATTTGAGAGGCCATCATGCGTAAGCCAAAGCAAGCCCGTCCGTTGCGCCTGCGGGAATACGAAGCAGCCATTGCTGCACTCAAGGCGCAGCATCCCTGGCTTGCCCGGCAGATCGTCGAACCCGCGCCAGGGCATCTGGCCGTGGTGGCACATCTGTTTGCCCAGGTGGAATACCTGCTGCCACCCGCAGTGGTCGCACGAAAGGGCTCACTGTCAGTGAGCTGCAACCGGGATCGCTTGGCCATTCATTACCAGCCACCGCGACACCACAGCGAACGTGCAGCGGCCGTGCTCGATCTGATTGCCCAGACCAAGCATCTTTCGCAGCAACAATGCCCGGTTTGCGGTGTACAGGTTGTCGGGGACGGCATCCGTCCGCAACGCTGTCCGCAACACGACGGCATCCAAGGATTGTTTGCCGAAGAAGTGCGCCGCAGCCGCCAGCTCATCGTCGAACAGGGGGTACAGCAGGTGGTGCACGATCTGGGCAAGGTGACGACTGAAGATGTACGCGCCGCCATGGCTGTTGAGGATGAGCCCGTCCCGAGTGAAGCCAAACCGGAGCAGGTTCAGGAGCAGCCGACAGAAA
Source organism: Steroidobacter denitrificans (assembly GCF_001579945.1). NCBI lineage: Bacteria > Pseudomonadati > Pseudomonadota > Gammaproteobacteria > Steroidobacterales > Steroidobacteraceae > Steroidobacter > Steroidobacter denitrificans. Next base: position 616,452 of record NZ_CP011971.1, read on the forward strand.
CCGCTAAATCAATGCCCTTGCCGAGCATCGTCTTTCTCGATGAAGCCGGGCTGGAGGCGTTCGTGGATCGCCACCGACCAAAAGGCGACGACAAGTTCAAGCGTGCACAGGCGATGGCAGAGCGGATCAAGCGGGCGGGCCATGGCAGCCGCCAACTGGGCCTGCTACCCCCGGACTGGAAAGCCCTGCTGGATGAGTTCGCGCTGGCTTTTCCAAACTTCCATGAACTGGCCGAGCTGCTGCGTGACCACTTTGCCTTGTCCAGTCTGGGCGATGGCCGGGTGTCCTGGCCTGCCGTGTTGCTGGTCGGCCCGGCGGGCATCGGCAAAACCGAGGCGGCACGCTGGCTTGCCGATCAGCTCGTGCTACCGTTCCGGGTCTTCGACATAGCGAGTACGCAATCAAGCTCGCCGCTCGCCGGTTCCGAATCGTTCTGGAGTAATTCGGAACCGGGTCAGCTGTTTGAGTTGCTGGCTTACCAACCGCTGGCCAACCCGGTGGTGGTACTCGATGAACTGGACAAAGCCAGTAACGGCAGACCGCAATACGATCCGCTGGCAGCACTCTATACCTTGCTGGAACCGCGCAGTGCGCGGGATTTCAGCGACTTGTCGATCCGCGACTTTGCCATTGACGCCAGTCATGTCAATTGGATGGCGACCGCGAATGAGCTGGAGGCGATTCCGGGGCCGCTACGCTCACGGCTGACGGTGTTGCACATTCAACCGCCCAGGCCGGAGCAGATCAGAAGCATCGCGCAGTCGATTTACAACCGACTCCGCGACGAGTCGAGCTGGGGCACGGCCTTTGCCGAGCGACTGGATGATGATGTCCTGTCCCGCCTGCAAGCCTTGCCACCGCGCAGTGTGCGTCTGGTTCTGCAGCGGGCCTTGGGTTCGGCAGCTCGTGATGACCGAGGAATCGTCCAGGTGCAAGACATCAGACCGCTGGTCGAGATCAGCCGCCGTGGCGTTGGCTTTGTCAGCGAGGGATGGAATTGAGGTTGCTCAGCGTTGTCCGGATAGCCAGGCCGCACCGGCGGCCAGTGCATCGGCCTCGCTGGGGTAAGTGGTCGATGGGCCGCTGATGATGCAGGGCTGGGTTTCGCCGTCGCCTTCCACCGTCCACAGCTCCCAGGTTCCATCGTTTTTCCAGCTGGGGATGGCGGTGTAAGGTTTGTCTTTCAGCGCAGCCAGCGCGGCATCCACTTCGGGGCGAATCTGCAACTCACCCGAGTAGATATAGGGTGTCGCGCAGCGGGCATCAGATCGGCTCATGTTCCTTGCTCCAGAAAAGATCCAGTAGCACGCTCGCCTGCAGGTAAATACCGGGGTTGCGTGCTTCACTCGGGCCAGCAATGTTGAGAATAGCGACGGGATGGCTAAGCAACCAGTCTTGCCATGCCGCCAACAGCTCTTCTGCAGGGTCATGCAAATCGCACAGCAGTAGCGGCTTGCCGTGTCCCGTCGCCAGATCGCGAGTGAGCAGGCTGCCACCTTCGATCCTGTCCCGGTAAATGATCAGTGTGGCATCAGCGTCCAGCACATTGCGTTTGGTGCGCTGGCGATAACCGCTGGATTCGGTCTCCATCAACTGGTAGCGAGCATCCAGTACGCCATCAGCGGCCCGTCGGCCTGCCGGGCACCAGCCGCCGTGCGGAATCTGCCGGGCAATGGCGAAATCAAGCGCCGCCCGGTCTACGCCGGTCTGGCCGCCGGAGAGGATGCGCTGAATGCTCACCCTTGCTCCGTTGCGGCGACCGTGCAAGTCACTTGAACCTCTGCGCCGGGCTGATCTGCCGAGAGCTGGCCGATGCGTCCGCGCTGGCTGGCAAGTGTCAGTTGCTTGCGCACCTGTGCCAGGCTGCGCTTTTCGATCACTGCGGTATAGCTCGCACCCAATTCACCATCCGGGTCGATGAACAGCTCGATCCGCTTCACCGGCAGGCCGAATGCCGTGAAGCTGCGCGCCGGCGTCAGCGACCAACTGCCGGGAGCATTGGGCGCAATGCCGTCCAGTACGTGCAACGGCAAGGCTTGACGGCATTCCACGGCGGCTACGATGGCTGGCTCGATCCGCAACCAGTGGTTGAGGTCTGGGGCAGTGCCATCCATCAGCACCACCGGCATGGCTGCCAGTAGCAACGCTTTCATCCCTTGATATTCCTGATCCAGAAGCGACGGTCATCGACCGTGAAGTTGGGGTCATAGCCGACCAGCGTCAGCAACGAGCCGACATAGTAAAGGCCGAACTGATTCATCAGCCAGCGCTCCATCGCCGGGTCGCTGGGCAGCTTGCTGTACGGTGGAATCGGCCCATCGCTGCGAACCTGGCCGCTGGTTTTGCCGGAGATGGAAAAGCTCTTCCAGGTCAACACGAAGTTGTTCGACTGTTTCGGCAGCTCCGGCGCGCAAAGCGACAGATTGCTGAAGCGCTCGGAGCGCTTGGCGTCGTGCCAGAGCACTGCGTCAAAGCGAATGCAATCACTGGCTTTGAGCGTGAGGCTACGGGTCAGCGTCATCTGATCAGCCGGAATTTGCAGATTTCTGATCACCACCTTGGGCCACTCCGGGGTGCGACCGTCGGTAGACAGATTCTGGCGCAAGGCGTTATGCAGTGGAGTGCCCAGCAAGCTGTTGCGGTTTGCCGCGCTTGCGGGCGTAGCCGCTTGCGCCAGACTGGTTCCAATGGATTGTCCCAGTCCGTTTAGGGAATCCAGCGCCCCCTGCATGTCGGTTGTGGCACAACCTGTCAATACAAAAGGCAGAAACAGCAAGCTCCGGTAGTGTTTCATCGCAGTTCCTCGCGAGGTTATCCGTTGAAGAGGGCATTGAGCCGGGCACACCAGGTTTCCGCCGCCCGGCGGCTCATGGGAAAACTGAGCAGCGGTCGCTGCGGGTCGGCGGTTTGCAGCTCGATGGCGAAGTCTTTGGCACGCACCGTGCGCTCGAAGGTCGGCACGCTCATGCCGCTGGCGTTGATCTGACGGCTACCGCCGTTCATCTCCATGCTCTCGACCTCGCGCCAGGTCATCTGCCAGCCGAGCAGCCAGGAGAAGTCGTGCAGTTTGTATGCGTCATTGACCACATCGCAGGCCGCGATCTTGCAATTCCGGGAGTCAAAAACAAGGAATGCTGGCGCGGGATAACCCAGGAGATGTCCAGCATCGAATGACAGGCCCTGCTGGGCGTTGATCCTAGCGACAAGGGCCTGACAGCGGGCCTGCAAGCGCGCTAGAAAGCGGAAGGACAGCGAGAAGATCACCAGTGAAATCAGTAGATAGAGCATCAGCTCACTGGTCAGTAGCCCCCACAGCGATGTTTGTGACATGCGCGCTGGCCCCACGCCGAACATCGCCAGAACCAAAATCAGCGTAAGACCAGCGACCGCGAGACCTGAAAGCCCAGCCACCGGAACAGCCAGCCCCGCAGCCGCTCCCACTCCCACTCCAACAGTCTTCCAGACGCTTGCCATACGTCACTTCTCCATTTTGTTACTCATAGAGGTCATTCTATGGCGCTTGCATTCAATTGTCACTCATAGTGCGGGCACTTATCGGGCGTAGCCCTATAGAGGGGGTACTCATAGAGTCATTTCTCTTTAAGAAGAGAGAAATATGGCCCTTGATCCCCGACTACGCTTCGGCCTGAAGCTGATAGAAATCAGAAAGACCAAAGGGTGGTCGCAAGAGCGCCTGGCGTTGGAGAGCGGCTTGGCCCGTAGCTATTTGGGTGGGGTTGAGCGCGGCCAGCGCAACATCGCGCTGCTCAACATCTTCAAGCTGGCCGAAGCGCTGGAAGTGGGGCCTTCGGTACTGCTGGAGGCGCCTGCAGCTGGACAGGAGGCAACATCAGTAGCACCGTAACATCGTAGCGCTACGTTATCGTAACGTTACGATGTCATCTGACAGGGGGTGAGTTGCCCCGGCAGGCCTGTCGATAGCATGTTGAGAAAACCGACGCCAAGTAGCCCTGTTTTTTGAGTAACGAGTAGCCGCGCAGCGACCGGAGGGAGCAAAGGATTTTCCACAGCCGCAGGGCGGTAGCTACTAGGTATTTATAAATACTAGGAAAAACCTAAAAGCAGAACTACTAGAGGCGGTCCCTCCATTTCGCTGAATTCCCGCTCCAGTGGGACTTACAGGCGATTTCGCTCGTCAGTCTTGACTAGCGATGTCACGTAAAACGGCTAGTGATGTCACGTACCGATGACTAGCGATGTCACGTGGATAACTTGCAGAAATGGCACCAAAGCCAGTTCTGGCAAGGGTTTTAGCCTTGCTAGTGATGTCACGTGGACAACCCGAAAAGCCCACAGGCTTACCCCCTCCTCTTGGTGGCTGCGATATGCAGGCGTGCAGGGGTGAGGATCAGGTGATCTTTCGTTTCCTCGATGTGGCTCCGAGCCTCGGGATAGAACAGCAGCGCTTCGTTTAGTCGGAGGCGGAAATTGGTCTTGAAGTTGGCCAGCCCCTTGGGAGTATTCGCATAGCCAGAGCCGAACTGCATCATTAGGCCAGTCCATGGCACGTGAACAAGCCGTTTGCCTCCTTTGCTTGCCCCAACGTTCAAGGTGAACATGCGGTAGACCAGCCATGTGTAGATGTCCATCGCCAGAGGCGACTTTCTGAGCGCGCGTAGTGCCTCCATCTTGATTGGTACGGGGGCACTGATCAGACGTTTAAAAAAGTCTGTGCTCAAGGTGATCGAGCTTTCCCATGCCCCTCGTCGCACCGTATCGCGAGAGCTCCAGAAGACGAATGCAGGATTTCCTGTGATTGGACCCGCCTAATTTCCTAGGAATGGGACCACTCGATTTCCTGGGAATGGACCCACCCAATTTCCTCGCAATGGGACCACCCGCCGGAGCTGCTTTTCGAGCCCGGCGGCGCGCGCTGTTGCGCGCCGCCGCGGCCTCAGGAGCGAAACGGCGATGTCAACCCAGGCGATGTCCTATTCGGGGGTAAGCCCCGGAGCGAGCCCCGCCCCCCGGGCGCTCGATCGTGGCGCAGCGCCTTCTACGGCGAGCACCGTCGTTTCCGCAATCACCACCCAGTCGCGGGCGCCGGCCCGCTCACACAGCCAATCCGCTTATCGTCGTGCAATTTGCTCGCACGGGGAGAACTGGATGGCGCGGAGGGAATTGACGGTGCAGAGATATGAAGAAATCAAACGACGGCTCGCCGAGGGCCGCAGCGTACGTGAGATCGCGAGCGCGTTGAGTTGCTCACGCCGCCTGGTGCGCGAGATCCGCGACGGCGTGCGCGTGACACACGCGATCGCCGCGAGTCCGGATCCACTGTGGATGTCGCAGCTGGATTGGCCGGTGATCATTCACGATCTGGGGCTGGGTCATCCGCTGAAGTTCATTTGGGAAGAAAAGGCGCAGACGCTGACGACGTACTCCAACTTCTGGAAGCAGTTTTATCGCAAGTTCCCGCAGTGTCGCAACGCCAGCGTTACCGCCCGAACGTTCGAGCCCGGGGAGCGCGTCGAAGTCGATTACGCCGGCGATCCGATCGAGTGGTACGACATCAAGACCGGCGAAATCCACAAAGCTTATGTGTTCGTGTCCGGCCTGGGCTTCAGCCAATTGCTGTTTGCCTGGGCGGCGGAGGATATGAAGAGCCGCAACTGGATCGCCAGCCATCGACGCATGTACGCCTATTACAACGGCGTGCCTCACGTCACCGTACCTGATTGTTTGCGGCAAGGGGTCGTCAAATGTCACTTGTACGACCCCGATCTGAACGAAAACTATGCACACATGGCCGCGCATTTTTCCACGGCAATCGTTCCGGCGCGCGTCAGAAGGCCGAAGGACAAGGCGATCGTCGAGGGACTGGTAAAAATCCTCGGTCGCTACTTTCGCTTCCGCTTTCGTCACTCACGATTTACCTGCATCGCCGAGATCAATCGAGCGCTCATGGTATGCGTTGAGCGGATCAATGACCAGCGGCACCGACGCTTTGGCGTCTCGCGCCGCGAACGCTTCGAGACAATCGAAAGGGCCGCGCTCAAGGCGTTGCCCACAGCCGAGTACGATGGCGGGGAGTGGAAGGAGGCGAAACTGCATCCCGATTGCTTCCTCGCCGTGGAAGGCGATTACTACAGCGCGCCGCACATCCATCGTCATAAAACGCTACGAATCAAGCTCACCGATAACCAGGTCGAGATCTTCCTGAACCTGGAACGCCTGGCGGTCCATCCACGCTGCCGCATGAAATCCGGCCAGCGGATCAAGATCAAGGAACACTTCCCGCCGAACTCCGATGCCTATTACGAGTCGACACCGCAGCGGCTGTTGTCACAGTCGCGTTTTATCCACGCCGATCTTCACGCGCTCTTCATCGAGTTGTTCAACGACGACGTTTTTGCACATATCCGTCGCGCCATGGGGCTGGTCTCGGCATGCACCAAAGAGATCAATCTTGTTGGACACGAACTTGCCAGCGTACGTATCGCCGCAGCCATTGCCGCCATGCGCCGCTACAACCGGATCCGTGTCCCGTACTTCAAGGAATTGCTCGCTCAGGCGCGTAAACAATCGATGAACTCCCAGCCCGAGCGCGACATCGTGCGCAAGCCCGGCAATCCCATGCTCCGGTACGTTGGCGGCGCAGCGCTGCAGGCCGCTGACAAACCTTCTCTCTCATCTACTGCAGCCCAGGAGAATCTACCGCTATGAGTATTGCCATGGTAAAAAATCAGTTGGCCGAGATGAAGCTGCTCGGTATGCTCGGCGTGCTGGACAACGCACTCGCCGAGGCCACCCGCGATCAGCTCAGTAGCAGCGAGTTGCTCAATCAGTTGGTGCAAGCCGAAGTCGATTACCGGCAACAGCGTAAAACCGCTAATCGCATCAAAGCCGCCCGGTTCCGCGATCGTCCGGCCTTCGAAGACTTCGACTTCACCGCGAAGCGTTCGCTCACTCGAGCACAGATCAAAGAGATCCAAAGCCTCGACTGGCTCGCAGATGCACGGCCACTGATGCTCCTCGGACCCACTGGCGTCGGCAAGACCTTCGTGGCGCAGGCCGCGGGACTTCACGCGTGTGCTACCGGGAAATCCGTCATGTTCACCAGCATCACCAAGTGGCTCGAGAATCTCAATCTGGCACGCTCCAGCGGCACGTATCTGCGCTATCGGGACAAGCTCGCCAAGTTAGATCTGATCATCTTTGATGAGATGGGCAGCCGCAAACTGACCGCCACCGAGGCTCAGGATCTATGCGAGATCCTGGAAGAGCGATCGAGCAGCAAATCCGTGGTGTTCACCTCCCAGTTGCCCCTCGCTCACTGGAGCGAGGTGATCGCGGACACCGTCATCGCAGACGCCATCTTCGATCGGCTGCAGCACTCGGCGCTGACCATCGAGGTCACCGGCGAGAGCTACCGCGGTGTCAAGGCCAAGAAACTTGCTTCGCGCAAAAAGGACGCGTAAAACTCCTCGCCAGCGGCTCCGCCGGTAACCCACGCAAGGTGGGTCCAATCAGAGGAAATCGGGCGGGTCCATTGCGCGAAATCCTGCAACGAACGCCTCCTCCGCGATGAGGATGTTTCTGACGTGCGACGCATCTCCATCTGCGCCACCGACGGTAATCATCGAATGCACCAGTCGCAAGCTCTGGTCACGCACTCGCGCGATGTACCGGCCATCATTGTGCAGATCAAGACTTTGCAAGAATGCCGCCTGGGAACGCCCAAGCGATAGATCGGGACTACCTGTGCGAACGGCTTCAGTACACATCCACGCCAGCAGTAGGCGCGGCAGCCCGCCATACGGTACGCCATAGTCTGGGTTGGCTACGATGGAAAGGCTTAGCTTGCCCGTGCCGCGTTTGAAATGGTTGGTCTTGGGGTCTGTATGAGGAAGCGTGGCCTGCGCCAGAAAGTGTGCGATGTAGCCTGTAGCGCCTGCATTGCGGGCCTGCTCGATCTCCAGCTCCACAGCTTCGCCGATCAAGTGGCGCACCCGTGGAGTCAATGCATGGGCGGCGTCGTGCTGCTCCGCCTGCTTCGCCACCTCAGTGGCATTCTGCCTGATCCGCTCCAGCGGATCGCGCTTGAGCGTGGCTTCTGCCACACCAGCGTCCAGCAAATTGCCCACGCTGCGCATCGCCAAATCCTGACCCTTGACCTGCGAGATCGCGGCGATCAGGGATGGACAGCGTTGTTGCTGGCAGTGCGGGCGGCAGCGGCCTTCTGTCCGAGCCAGGTATCAATCTCGTGCTCCAGCCATCCGACAACCCGCTTGTTGATCTGGATGCATACCGGGAATGTCGGATCATCGCGCGTGATCCGCCAGAGCGTTACGTCGTTGATACCGCCAAGCTTTTCGCAGACGGCCTTGCGGCGTAGAATTTTCATCGTCCTCACCTCCTGCACATTGAAAGTCGATGCAGGAAGTTTCAGATGGCGACCCGGCAGCGGTCACGGATTCCCAGAAGGGAATTTTTGCAGTAAAAAATCCGACGGCTGCGATGCAGGACAGGCAAGCGATGCACGGGCCGCGCTCCGGGTAGCAGCTGCTAAAGTGTATATGAAAGTGACTACAAGATGAGTGATAACAGAGACAATACCGCTACCACACACACTTTCCGGCCAAAATTCCTGTTCAACGTCTGATCAACGTCTGATGACTGTCTGCATGCCGAAAATGGGCTTGTAGACGTTAAAAGACGTCAATAGACACAAAAAAGGCCCGAAACGGGCCGTTTTTGTTGATAAATTTCCGTTTTCGTATTTTGACGAGTTGTCAAAAGCTTTCCCCCCTTACGCCTCAGATGAATTTGATAACTTATTATAAATCAATATCATAGGTCAATTTTTGGGATATACCCCTTCTACTAAGCAAAGACATTTAGGGGTATATATGAGGGTACAGGGGAAAGAAGTTGGGGGTATCGAACTAGGCGGGAAAACATCGTATCTGGACATGGATGACTGGAGAAAAATCAGTACATAGCTGGCCGCCAATGATTAGATTTTGATATAAAAATCAAACAAAATAGTATTTTTAATGCAGAAATCATGTCACGACCTTCTGATTGATTAAATCATGTGCTATTTTTCGCACATGGACAGAAGTTCTAGGCATCAGGTAATCAAGCGCCTGCAGGCGGAGCTACCGCGCGGGGCGCCGTTCGACCTTGCCACCCTGAACCAATTCGGGGTGTCGCCCCAGCTCGCCGCTCACTATGCGGAGGGAGGGTGGCTCGTGCGCCTGGCCCAAGGCGTCTATGCCTTTCCGAACGACGACTTCGGCGTCTACGGGGCGTTGAAGCTCCTGCAACAGCGTGTGCCCGGCCTGCATGTCGGCGGCAAGAGTGCCCTGGCCCTGCAAGGCGTGCGGCACAACTTGGGCAGCCGGGACACGCTGGTACTGTGGGGCGACAGCCGCTTCGCGTTGCCGGTATGGTTCACCTCACGCTTTCCGGCACGCTACGTCTACGCTCGCCTGTTCGATTGGCCAGACACCACTCTGGCCAACAAGACTCTGACCACGCCGCCGGGCCTGCCCGAGCACCTGCAGGTCGCGGTTCCCGAGCGCGCCGTCCTGGAGCTGCTGTACGAGGCCGGCGTCAAGCAAAGCCTCGAAGAAGCTCGCAATCTCTTCGATGGGCTGCGCTCACCCCGCAAGGAGTTGTTCGGGCAACTGCTGTCCTGCTGCACCAGTGTAAAGGCCGTGCGCCTGTTCCTCACCTGGGCGCGCGAGACGAGCCTCGTGGATATCGATGCCCTGCTGGAACAGTACCCGGTTCGCACCGGCAGCGCCGCGCGCTGGATGAGCCGGCTCGATGACGGCAGCCTGTTGAGCCTGAACCCCCATGGATAAGGCCTACGCAGACACCGTTCGCCTGCTGCTGGCCATCGTGCCCGACGTGTTCGCCAACGACATCTTTGCGATGAAAGGCGGCACGGCGATCAATCTCGTCGTGCAGGACATGCCGCGTCTGTCCGTGGACATCGACGTGGTGTATCTCCCGTGGCAGGTACCGCGCGAGGAAGCGCTACAGGCGATCAACCAGGAGTTGGCCGCCATCGCCACGCGCGTTGCGCCGCTCGGCGTACAGACACGTCTGGTCCGCAGCAAGGATCTGGGGGATACCAAGCTGATCGTCGAGAACGAGAGCAGCCAGGTGAAGATCGAGGTCAACGTCGTCTTCCGCGGCACCGTGCTGCCCGCCGAACGGCGGCCGCTGAGCGCCAGGACCAGCGACCTGTTCGGTGTCGAGTTGGAAGTGCCGATCCTGGCGCCGGACGAGCTGTACGCCGGCAAGCTGGTGGCCACGCTGGACCGGCAGCACCCGCGCGACCTGTTCGACGTGTGGCAGCTCTACGAATCGGGTGGTATCAGCGACGGCATGGTCGAATGCTTCGTGGTCTATCTGGCGGGGCACAACCGGCCGACCCATGAGGTGCTGTTCGGCAACGACAAGGACATCGCCGGCGAGTACGGGCGGGCCTTCGTCGGCATGACCGAAGTGGACTGCTCCCTGGAGACGCTGCTGGAGGCCCGCGCCCGGTTGAGGCACGAACTGCCGCGACGGCTGAGTACGCAGCACAAGCAATTCCTCAGTGGATTGACGCGCGCACAGCCCGACTGGTCCCTGCTGCAATGCCAGCACGCCGCGCAACTGCCGGCGCTGCGCTGGAAGCTCAGCAACCTGGAAACCTTCCTCAAGCGACGTCCCGAGGACTTCGCAGCCCAGGCCGACGCGCTCGATGCCGGCTTGAGTCAAACCTGACTGCATACGCTGGAAAGATTTGATCGTCAGACTGCTCGCGCCTGGCCAGCTCTGCCAGCATATGATCATCGTCGTGACGACTTGCGCGTGACGGCGACGGCCATAGGGCGTCCTTACTTGGAGTGCGCTCCCTTCTAGGCGTCTACTTCGTCAGCCACTCCGCATATGCATTCACGTCGATCATCGGGACTGTGCCACTGAACTGCAGCATCGAAATCAACTTGAACAGAAACGCGGTCGCGGGCTTCCCCTCGCGCGTGAACTCGTACTTGCCATGCGTAGTGTCCAGGACAAAGTGTCCGTGTGCAGCCACGCACCCGATGTCCAGGCGGTCCACTTCGACGCTGCCGTCACCTAGCGCCTTCCACAATGCGTCGCCGCAGCACGGCGTCCAATCGCTTTCGAACGTCAGGATACCGCCCAGGATTGGAATCAGCGGCTTGGGTGGATAGGTTCCCTTCGCATAGGGTATTGGAAGGCTCGTACGGTGCAGCCTGCGCACCGTAGCCACCTTTTGCCGCGCATACGCCACATGCTGCGCGTTGATCGTCTGCTTGGCTTCGAAGACCGCGTAGACGCTCTCCGCTGGGATGATCGTCTGTCCCTCGTACTGGAAGATGAACGGCGAGTATTGCCTGTCGTAGACCACGACATCGATCTGCTCGCTGAAGACGCCCTTGCTATCGACCACGAACGCTTTATCGGCGCGGTAGCGCTGCGGGAGATAGGTGCTGAGCATCTGGAGCCAAACCGTCTCACTCGCGTCCCCCTTCGTTCCCGGATGAGCAAACGATTTTCGCGCGATCTGCAGGCGGCTTTGGATGTCATCATGCAGATTGGCCAGAAGAACTGGCAACGACCAATCGCTCATGGCTTTTGCTCCTCGAACGGCGGTGTCGGATGCATCTGCTGCGCGATCTCCAGCGCTCGCGCAGGATCAACTCCGCGCGCGGGATACGCATCAAGGACGATGGCCGGAAGAAGACGCTGCGTCAAATCGGAGAACGTGAACCCGTGACAACCTTTTCCCTTCCCGGTTACGGCCACAAACTTCTCGATCTGCCCGCTGGTCAACCCCAGCGCCTGGAGCGCCCCGCCGAGGACTGCTTTGCGCTGCGTTTCGTTTGGCCTGTCGAACGACAAGATGTCGGCCGCCCGGCGCTTGACGGCGGGATCGAGCGCGCCGAGGCGGTTGGTGCACATGACCACGGCAGCCGGTAGCTGGCCATTGGCCAGCCGATCAATGCCGCGGATGAATGCGTTGACGCCGGCACGGTCTTCATGGTGCATCTGCGCCGATTCGCGCGATTGCGCGAGTGCGTCCGCTTCGTCTACCAGCAGGATGACAGCGCCGCGTGCCCTGCCATTCGTGCTCTTCAGCTTTGCGGCGGCCTCGACCGTGTAGTCGAACGCCGCCGACAACAATTGCGTCATCTCCCCGACGCGTCCCTGCCCTCTGCTCGACAGGCTCAGCGGGAACAGGGTGATCTCGATCTTTTCCTGACGGGCGACAGCATCGCCGATCGTCTCTGCAAGTTCGGTCTTTCCCGATCCAACATCGCCCGCCAGCACCACGAGCGGCGGTCGGCGAAGCACATGTTTCAGCAACGCCTTTGCGTCCGGATGGTGCCTCTGCGCCCAGGCATCGAGACCTGCGGGGTTGACGAGCAGGCCAAGGATCTTGGTGAGACGCGCCTTCTGGTCGTCGAGCCCGACGAGACGCGCCAGCCGTTCCTGCGGCTCGAAGTCCGGGAACGTAAGGCGGCGCTCAAACAGCTCATCGAGTCCCGGTCTCGTATGTGCGGTCATCATCAGTAGGCCCTCACGCTGGCGCGGCTCAGCGCCCGACCGCCGGCTGAATACGTCTTGTCGTCCACCAGGTACCCGTGCACTGTCGGTTGGGTCATGCCGGAGCGATAGAACGGCATGCGCTTCTTGAATGCATCTTTCTCGCTGCTGGAAAGGGCGTCCCACGCGGGCGAGTAGGTGAGGTAGTTGTGGAATTTCGCGCCGGAAACATCCAGCCCCGGCCGAAGCCGACCCGGATCATCGTCGTTTGCCGCCATGCCCGCGAGATCACGCGCGGTGTAGCGAAGTGTGGGCTCGATCCACTCACCGTCACGCAGAAAACCAACCGTGAGCGTCCCGAAATAGCCTGCTTTCAGAAGTTCGATAGCCTCGGTTTCGTAGTCCGCAATTTGGCTGTCGCTCGGACGGCCGTAGAACCGCTGCATGCGCTTGAGGTCAGCCGCAACCTTCGCCGCCATATGCCGCGCATGCGTGATGGTGAACGTCGTTGATTCGGTGATGGTGAAGCTCGACATATTTCCCTTACCCTTGGAACGATGTTCCGAAAACCTTCTGCCAGTAGTACACCGTCTCCTGCTTGGTCGGCGCCGCTAATGCGGAATCGATGGCGTCGCCCGCATCAAGCGCAGCTTCGTAAATCGCACTCGCATTGGCATCGGTGTACAGCTGGCTCACGTTGTTGGCGGCGTTCACCGGATCGATGATCTGGATACGATGATTGAACGCTTCCACCGACGAAGCCGGATAGTTGTCCGTGAAGACGATCTTCTCGCGCAGGTCAGTCCGAGCCAGATAGGTGAAGAAGTGCTGCAAGGCCTCAGGGTAGTCGGCGAACGACAAGCCTTGGTCGCACAGATGTGCAAGGATGAGTTCGATCATGAAGGACTTGAACCTGAAGCCTTCGTCAGCCGCCTTCATCCGCGCGGCCCAGAACTTGATCAGCCGAACCACCTGGGAGAAGTGGTCCGGCTGCGCCCTCTTGCGCTTACGGATGAATTCGAGATGAAGCGGTATGTTGGTATTCAGAAATGAGCCGTCGTCTTGGCTCACCAGATTTCCGTACCAGTTCGGATCTCCGTCATACAGGATCGGCACCACATCAACATCCAGCCCCGTGCCGCGAAACGACACGGTGACGCTGTAGGTCTGCGGCTGCACCTGATCCGGTGAAAAGTTTGGGAACGCCTTACGCAACCGCACCGCGAGGTATTCCAGAAGCGCCACCACGTCGCGCGGCGCATCGGTACCGCTGATATAGCAGGCCACATCGATGTCGTTGAGGGAGCGCAGCGCCGTACCCTTCGCAAGGCTGCCCGCCAACATCATCTTCTTGAGGGTGAAGTCCGGGTGCTCGCTCAGGTAGGTCTCGAGCCGGTCGCGAAGGCGCTTGGCTTGCGCGCGGAACTCGTCCGCCTTCTCCTTCGGCAGGTTGACCCTGTTCTGGGCGAAGCGCGCGATCTCTGTGTGGCTGACGTGTCCTCGGCTCATCGGCTGTTTTCCGTAGGTTGCATGCCTAACTCGACATGATGTGAATGTCTAGTTTATACTGGACCAATAAAAGGAGTCAACATTCTTATGGCGAACTAGACATGACCGAAGAACGCCCGCCTTCCGAGCGCTTTCAGGAACGACTGAAGGCCGCCCGAGAGCTTCGCAAGTGGAGCCAGAGCGACCTGGCCATTCAGGCAAGCATGCCGCCCAGCTCGATCGCCCACTTCGAGTCCGGCTCACGCAAACCCTCCTTCGACACCCTACGGCGTCTGGCGAATGCGCTGGAAGTGACTACGGATTACTTACTGGGCAGGGTCGAAGATCCGTCGCTTTCGGAAGCGGCCGATCCGCTCTTCCGGGATGTCAGTAAGCTGACGGGTCACGATCGAGAGCTGGCGAAGGACTTCCTGAAAATGCTCGCCGACCGAAACAAGCAAGGGAAATAGGCAATGAGTCGCCTGCTGCGCCTCAAGCTCGCCAAGCAACGGGGGGAGGCCCTTCTCGCCGAGGAGGGCATCACCAGCCTGGCAGTCGATCCATTCGACATTGCTGCGCGGCACGACATAGTTGTGCAGGCCAAGCCTGACGTGGCCTCCGGGGTCTCAGGCATGCTGTTACGGCACGGAAACTCCTTCGGCATCCTCTATGCCTCCGACATTCCCAGTGAGGGATTTCAGCGCTTCAGCGTTGCGCACGAGCTGGGGCACTACTTCCTCGATGGCCACATTGATCACGTCCTTCCGAAGGACGGCATGCACGCCTCACATGCTGGTTTCTCATCCGCAGACCCCTATGAGCAGGAAGCTGACAATTTCGCAGTCGGTCTGTTGATGCCTGCCGGCTTTTTCAAGCGCTTGATAGGCCGATCCGCCCTTGGTCTGACGGATATCGAGTCCGCCGCCGAGGCATGTAAAACGTCGCTGACAGCGACGGCGATCCGTTATGCTGAGCTAACGGACGACGCGGTTGCGATCATCATGAGCACGGGCCACACGATCGACTACTGCATCATGTCCGAGGCGATGAAGTCGCTGCCGGACCTGTCGTGGCTAAGGCGTGGCTCTCCGGTGCCGTCGAATACCGAGACGGCGCGATTCAACGCCGATCCTTCCCGGGTATCACGCGGTGAGCGGGCAGATGACGAAATAGACGTGCTTGACTGGCTTGGCGGCAAGCGGTCAAGCATCGTCACGGAAGAAGTGGTCGGCCTTGGTCGCTACGGAAAAACGCTGACGGTGCTTTCGTCACGAAAGATCGGCCACGAGGCCTACGCGGACGAGGGCGACGACGACGAAGATCTTGTCGAGAGGTGGACGCCACGGTTCCGAAGGTAGGACAACGCGTCGAACCCGCCTGCACAAGGGGTGCTCCTGAGCGTAAACCCCGAATGGAGGCACTATCTCTTCTCCCCTGATCTGCCCTCCACCCATAACCGACAGCAGCCGCTGAACCTGGCTGATGAACACTGCAATCAGCCAATCATGGTTCGTTGGCTCTACTAGCGATCATGTCAATCGGCGCTTGCAACCTGGTGGGAATCCAGCAGTGTTCCCGTCTTGCAGGGTTGCCCCATGCCGCATTGATCGTGGCGCCCGCGAAGTAACGGCGGCTGCATGGTTACTTGCTAACTCACCCCGACACACTGTTTCACGAAGTTCCCTCGAACAATGTATACCTATATCTTTAAGATGACAGAACATCGTATATCTCGACAGAACAAGGAATCTCATGGCGGCACATTTATTATTTCCATTTCAACGAACATGAAACAAAACTTGCTACGCAACGTCCACTGGGCTCTTCCATGATCCGTTCAGAACCACTGCGAAAGGGGGTACTCTTGGGGGTACCAGCCGGGATGCGCCGAACCCTACCAAACCCGAAACCCGCATGAAACCTGGGCTCCAGCCCACCTTCCATCACTAAACGTGTGATCAACGTCTGACTTGAAGAGTCATGCCACGCAAGCGAACCTCGATCCCATGCTCCTTGCTCACGAGCCGAAGATGGGGATTGCCGCCGGGTTATTCGCAACAACCCGGCGGGATCGGTCGGCACATGGCCATCACCGCCTGAACTTTCGAGACTCCCGACTTCGCGGGCCGGATGTTCAGCCTGTCGTTCCACGACAGGCGGCGGTTCTCGCAAGGATTATTTATTTACCGGATTTATTGCCGGCCAGCCTGTAGGTTCCAGGAACGGTGCGAAAGGCGACGTTGATACGGTTCCAGCCGTTGATGGCGATGATTGCCATGGTGAGTTCCACCAGTTCCTGATCGCTGAACTGTGCCTGTGCCGCCGCGAAAACCTCATCGGATACGCCGCCGTCCGCCAGGCGAGTCACGGCTTCGGTCCAAGCGAGAGCGGCTCGCTCCCGCTCGCTGTAAAACGGACATTCGCGCCAGGCGCTGAGAAGATAAAGCCGCTGCTCCGTTTCGCCGGCTGCGCGGGCGTCCTTGGTGTGCATGTCCATGCACCAGGCGCAGCCGTTGAGTTGAGATGCGCGATATTTGATCAATTCGAGCAGTTCGTGTTCCAACCCGCAGCCATTGACATGGGTTTGCAGTCCCAGCAATGCCTTCATCGCTGCAGGCGCTGCCATATTCGCGTTGAGTCGAGCTTTCATGGTGGTGGTCTGTCTTTATGAATGGATTGATTGGTGCTCCGGCCGATGAAAAACTGCTCAGCGGCTCGAAGGCATCCGGCGAATGAAGATCCGTTGCGGGATTGCGTTAAATCAGCTCAGGACGGGTTGCGGGCCGAAAATCCATCGGCGTCGGCCAGCGTGGCCTTATGCCGGTATGACAGTGGGCCTGAACCCAAGCGGACGATGCTTCGCGTCAGTCCAAGCAGCGTCTCCTGCGGCGAGGCGTCCACCACGGCTGCGGCCAGAATATCGCGTAACGGCCGCAGTCGTCGCATGCCGCCCATGAGTACATGACGCAGTGGCTGCATGAATGCGCGATCGTCGGTGTAAAACCCGACCACCATGCCGGTTCCCAGAAACAACGGCAGCGCGCCCGCCCGGTGCTTGCGCTGATAGCGTGCCAGCACAGCTGAATCGGCAATGCCGCGATGATGGGCGAGCGCATCGCCCAGCGTAGTTGCGAGGCGGTCGACGCTGGCCAGGCCGAGATTGAAGCCGTGCGCGGTGACGGGATGCATTCCGACTGCGGCATCTCCCACCAACGCGAAACCGGGACCGACAAACCGTTTGGCCCAGGTCGCGACCAGGGGGTATGCGTGGCGGCTACCGATGAGTCGCATCGCTCCGAGTCGGTGTTCCAGTCGCATTTCGATATTATGTGCGAATGCGTCCTCGTCCAGCGCCTGCAATTCAGCTGCTTCTCGTCCGGTCACGGTGAGCACGAGCGAGACGTTGTATTCGTCCAGCGGCAGCAGCGCGCGGGTCTGGCCACGGCCGAACCACTCACGTGCAACACCCTTGTGCGGAACTTCGTGATGCATCCTGCAGACCAGCATGGTTTTGCCGAAATCATGCATGGCGACCGGAACCCCCAGTAGCCGGCGCGTCTGCGAAAACCGGCTATCGGCGGCAACCAACAATGAAGAGGTGAGCCGGCGACCGTCTGCGAGATGCGCGGAATAGATTTCGCCCTTGCGCTCGACGGCCTTGACCTCGGCGTCGGTATGAACGCGTATCGCCTGCGTGTCGTGTACCGCCTGCCAGGCGGCCGCGCGGATGACGTGGTTGGATACGAAGTTGCCGAGACGATCCTTGCCGAAGTTGTCGGCATCGATACTGAAGCCCTCAGCGCCACCGTCACTGACATGCGCCCGGCGCAGCGGATGGATTTCCGCCGTCGGGATCCGCCGCCAGATGTCCAGCCGCTCGAGAATATCGATCGAACCGTGAGAGAGGGCGATCTCTCTACCGTCGAAGGCCGGTTCGACCAAGGCTGCCGCAGGCTGACGTTCAACGACATCGACTTCAAGTCCATGGTTCGCCAGAGCGCGGGCCAGACACAGACCCGCCGGGCCCGCACCGACGATCAGCACGTTGCGAGGGTTGGGGCTGTCCATGTCACGTTCTCCAGTTGCAAGACCAGGTTCTGAGTGTTACGAGAATACTCTCGGGAAGCGGTCATCGTTCCCGGATGCGTATGCGCGATATTGTGAACTTCTATTTCGCGGATTAATATGCACTCGTAATACCAATTAGGCAACGGATATCGTGCAAGAGACATCGTGCAATGAGCATCCGATTTCCTTACAGCCGATCTTCTTAATCGGTATTTACAATGCATATTGACCGTGATACGAATTAGTATCACGAATACCCGTTCAAACAGTGCCTGTTCGATCAGGTGCAGTGGCGAGGGTCCGAGGGAGCGATCGGCATGACGTGGCGCATGGTGCGCAACAGCGTCGTGCCGACGACGATCCTGTCGAGGGAGGGAGTATGTCCGCGCAACGCATCATCCGGTTATCGGTCGCTGTTTTAGCCAGTGGCGTGAGCTTCGCGCTATCCTGGCCCTATTGGCGCAACTTCGAGTATTGGGCGGAATCACGCACCCTGTGGTTGGGTTATTTCATCGTCGGCTTCCTGCTTGCCGTCTATGTTTTTTACGTCTTTTTCAACAGTCTGGGCACACTGTTTGCGCATGACGCACTCGAGCGGGCGGAGCGGGCGGCATCCACCGGCGAGGTTTCGGCGGACGGGGAGGAGGCGTCATGAGCTGCAACCCTGGAGAGCAGTGCCATGAAGATGTAAAGCGCCGCCGCGCGCTCCTGGTTCTAGCGCTGATGGCTCTCATTTTCTTGGCGCTTTCAGCTGTTTCTTTCCTCGATTCACGCGGCCAGACGGTGCCGTCCGCCGTCCAATATGCCGGTTTCGATGCCATTGCGGGCAAGCGCGTGTTCCAGTCCTATAACTGCATGGGCTGTCACACCATCGTCGGCAACGGCGCCTATTTCGGACCGGATCTCACCAAGCTCTATGATCGTGCCGGACCTGCCTGGCTCGCAGCGTTCCTGCCTTCGGCCGGCAGTTGGCCGACGAACGGCGCAGTGAGGCTGCAATTGTTGGATAAGGCCGTCGCTGTCGAAGCGGGTGTCGAGTCCATGGAAGCCTATCTAGAAAAATACCCGGCTGCCGCCGAGCGTATCGCTCGACGCGGCGGCCAGGCATCCCATATGCCGAACCTGCCGATCAGCCGGCAGGAGGTGCATGAATTGATTGCTTTCCTCAAATATACATCCGCCATGAACACCGAAGGGTGGCCGCCGGTACCCAAAGTCGACGGGTTGACCTTCCCGATGGCGACACCGATGCCGGTTGCGGCGCAAAAAATTACGTTTACGTCGTCCGAAGGGGCGGGCCAAGCCGTCACATCACCGGTATCGACGGCTGCGCGTGGCGCCGAGCTGGCCGAGGATAACGGCTGTACGGCCTGCCATGCGCCGACCGCGGCAAAGGTCGTCGGCCCCGGCTGGGGTGGTCTCTATGGCTCGACTGTGCAGCTTGCCGACGGATCGAGCGTGATCGCCGATGACAGTTACCTGACCGAAAAGATCCTGAACCCCGACGCCAGAGTCGTTGCAGGCTACCAAGCCGGACTCATGCCGGCCTTTGCCGAGATCCTCGACAAAAATCAGGTAGGCGACATCGTTGCCTATATCCGCAGCCTTGGGGGGAATTGAGTCATGTTCAGGATCGAATACCAGACCCAGCGTCTTTCCCTGCGTTTCTTCATGGTCATGCTGGTGCTGTTCTTGTTCCAGACTGCTCTCGGTCTGTTACTGTCGGCTCAGCATATCGACCCGACGCTGCTTGCCGGCACACTGAACTTCAATGTCATCCGCACTCAGCATCTCAACCTGGCGATCTTCTGGGTTTTGTGCGGCTTCATCGGCACGATCCTGTTCGTCGGTCCGTTGCTCTCGAAGCGCGAGCTGGCTGCACCGTGGCTGATCAAGGTCCTGTTCTATGCGCTTCTGGCCATCGTCGTATGGAATCTGGCCACGCAAATGCTGGCGCAGCAGGGTATCGCCGGCTGGTGGATGGGACAGCCCATGTTCCAGGAGGGGTTGGAATACTTGGAAGCCGGCCGTATCGCCGATATCGTCATCCTGATCGGTTTCGCCATCCTTTGCTATGTGGTGCTGCGTACCTTTCCGCCGGTGTCGCAATGGAATGAAATCCATTGGGGGCTCGGGATTGGTGTATTGGCACTGACATTGGTTTGGATATTCGGCATGTTTTTTGTCGAGCGGCTCGATCTACAGGAATATTTTCGCTGGTATGTCGTTCACTACTGGGTCGAAGGCGTGTGGGAGGTGATTCACATCTCGCTGGTCGGCTTCCTGTTGGTGCTGTTGTTCAAGGCCAATGTGAAATCGGTCGGCTATGCCGTGTTCTGGGGTATTTCCCTGGTATGGCTGTCGGGTTTGATCGGTAATGCGCACCACTATTTTTGGGTGGGCACGCCGGAATTCTGGCAGTTCTGGGGCTCGCTGTTCAGCGCGCTGGAACCATTGCCGTTGATCTTCTGCTTCTGGCACATCTATCTCGACGCCCATCAGGATGCCAAGCCGATCCCCAATATGCCGGCTTTCGCCTTCCTGCTGGGTTCGGTGGTGCTCGAGCAGGTCGGTGCCGGTATCCTCGGCTTCACCATGACCTTTGCACTCACCAATGTATGGTCGCACGGCACCTGGGTGACGGCAGCGCATGCGCATCTTGCTCTGTTCGGTACCTTCGGCATGCTCGGTCTGGCCGCCGCCTACTATGCCGTACCGATCATGCGCGGCGTGACGAATTTCGATCAAAGATTGGGCAAGTTGGCCTTTTGGCTGGTCTTTACCGGTATCTTGGGGCTTGGCTTCGCCTTCGCCATCGGCGGTACCGTCCAGGTGTTCGTCTATCGCGCGTTGGGGCTGGACTGGTTCGGTGGCGATGTGGCGCCCGCCATGCTGTTCGCCAAGGCTCTGGTATCGCTGTTCGGCATCATCTTCATCGTCGGCGTAGGATTGCTTGTCTACGATCTTGTTACGCTCGGTCTGCGTGAGAATGCAACCGTTCCACAGGATGCTTTTCCTGCTTCCGCAGGCTGGGGTCGACGGCTGAGCGGCTGGGAGACCGGCATGTGGCTGCTCGGCATGTGGATCTTCGGCGGGTTCATCACGCTTGGGCTGCTGTCCTTCAATCTGGACACCGTGCAGCAGGGTAGCGCGCTGTTGTCTTATTTACTGGGGGGTATCGGCTATCCTGGTCTGTTGCTGGTGACGCTGTTCTTTGTCTGGCGCTTCCTGCGCTCGCTGGAGGCGCGTAGTCATATCCACGCTGCCGTACCCCCTGCAGCAGCGGTACCCGCGCCGGCCGGTACGCCCTGAAAGGACCATACCGGCTTTCTTCCGTTGATCGCGAGCAGAGAGCAGAGAGCAGAGAGCTGGGAGGAAGGGAGCTGGGAGAAGCGCCGATCAGCCGGCTATATTTTAGAGTTGCCGGAGTGGGCGAGCCAGTGAAGCGGTTCGGAGAGCGGCTGCGACGGTCCCTTCATAGCTCGCCCACCGCTCGTGCCAATCTCAGCAGCGCCATGGATTCATCGAGCAGCGCGTTATCCTGGTTGTTCCTGGCAGCGACCTGCAGGGTGACGGCATCGAGAACCTGGGTGTTAGTGCCCAGTTCCGCACGGTAAAGCTTGCGTGTGATACGCAGATTCTCATCGGCTTGAGCGGCGGCTTCACGGGCGGCCTCGATCCGGGCGCGCGCCTCCCGCACGTCGAGCCATGCTTGTCTGACCTCCAGTGAGATGCGTGTCTGCAGATCATCGAGACGGCGGCGGGCCGCTGAACTCGCACTGCGCAGCGCAGCGCTGCGATTGCGAATCTGTCCGCCGTCGAACAGGCTCCAGGTCACACCGATGCCTATGCTGGTGAAATCCTTTCTATCCAGAATTTCGTTATCGAAGTAGGTGTAGTTTCCGGTGACGGCGAATTGCGGCAAAAGGGCTCCGCGCTCCGATTTGGACTGCAGGGCCAGGGCCTCCGCCTGGGCGGCCAGCGCGCCGATCTCGCTGCGATTCTTCAGTGCGCGTTCGACCAGCACCTCGATGGATTCCGCCGCCAGCGTCGAGTCCACCATAATGGTATCGGCAAGTTCGGGTACTCGGTCGAGCGGCTCGCCAAGCCGTCGATTGTAGGTGGCATAGGCGACCTCGACACCGTTTTCGGCGTGAACACGCTGCTGTTCGGCATTGGCCAAGGCGACGCGTGCAGCCAGCAGATCGTTACGTGCCACGAGTTCATGCTCGAACATCCTTTGGACGTCGCTCGCATGCGCACTGAGACTGGCGACGCTCGATTGCGCGGTGTGCAGCAACCGCCGGGCGCGCAATACGCCGACATAGGATTCCGCAACGTCCAGACGCAGTGTCGAGCGTGCGGCGCGTTCCATCTCCGCTGCGCCGAGGCTCGCTTGATGAGCGGCGGCGATCCCCCTGGAGATCCGGCCGCCGGTATACAAGGGCAGCGTCAGTTGCAGATTCGCAGCCGCGTAGTCATCACCCGGAAAGATGGGTGCTTGCAGGATCGTACCCAGAGCACCGAAACGGAATTCGGGCGCCGCATCGAAGCGCGTGACCCCGGCGCCTGCAGTCAGGGATGGCCAGCGCGCCGCGCGTGCCGCCTGTTCCGTGGAGCGAGCACTTTCGACCTCGGCGAGCATCGCCGCCAGACCATGATCGTTCCGAGCTGCAAGTTGCCAGGCGTATTCAAGCGTTTCGACAGCCGCACTGGCCGAGGATGATTCGGCCGCCGACGCGAGCGGACAGGCCGCCAAAATACTCGCCATCATGATGGACAGGGGCACGGTACGCATCATGAGTAACCTCCCTTAGCGAAACAGCACCGGGTGGAAAACCTGCCATCCGCCGGCGCCTCGATGACGACCTGCACTGCGTTCACGACTCCTGCTGCATCAGGTGCGTCGGGTTGCGCTCCAGGTAGGCGTAGTAGAGGACCGGGACCACCACCAAGGTGAGTACGGTCGACACCAGAATGCCGAAGATTAGCGACACGGCCAGCCCATTGAAAATCGGATCATCGAGAATGAAGAAGGCACCCGCCATGGCGGCCACTGCAGTCAGCGCGATGGGCTTGGCGCGAATTGCGCCGGCGCGAATCACGGCATCCTCGGGGCTTGCACCGGCACGCAGTTCTCCATCGACGAAGTCCACGAGCAGGATCGAATTGCGCACAATGATACCGGCGAGCGCGATCATGCCGATCATCGAAGTGGCGGTAAATTCCGCGCCGAGCAAGGCATGCCCGGGCATGACGCCGATGATGGTGAGCGGAATCGGTACCATGATGATGAGCGGTAGCGCATATGAGCGAAATTGTGCGACCACCAGCAGATAGATCAGGATCAGACCGACCGAGTAAGCCATACCCATATCGCGAAAGGTTTCGTAGGTGATCTGCCATTCACCGTCCCATTTGATCGCCGGCACGTCGGCGTCGTCCGGCTGACTCACGAATCGTTGCTGGATGCGGATTCCATCGGGCGGATCGTGGTTGATGCGCCCGACCATGGAAAACATCCCGTAAAGCGGACTGTCGAGCCGTCCCGCCATGTCGCCCGTGACATAAGTCACCGGCAGGAGATCCTTGTGATGGATGGCTGCATCCCGGCGTGTGGCGGAGATCGTCACCAGTTCGGAGAGCGGCAGGGTGGTGCCGTCCGCGGCGCGTACTTCGAATGACAGCGCGGCATCGGGGTTCGCCTTGTCGGGGATGCCCAACTCGAGCCGAACCGGGATGGGCGAGTGTTCGTGGCCACCGTGTATGTAGGTCGCATCCGTCCCGGAAAGCGCAGTGGAGAGCGTCTGTACGATCTGATGCTGTGAAACGCCGAGAAGCGCCGCTTTTTGACGATCCACCGTTACGACCCATCGCTGTGCCGGCGCTTCGAGACTGTCGTCCACATCGACGATGTCGGGTGTGGATTCGAATATTTTGCGTATACCGGCGGCTAGGCGCTGGCGCTCCTGCGGATCGGGGCCGTAGATCTCGGCGACCAGCGGCGCGAGCACCGGTGGACCGGGAGGGACTTCGACGACTTGCACCGAGGCTCCGTATTTCTTGCCGATCTCGGCAAGCTGCGGCCGGATGGCGCGCGCGATATCGTGACTCTTGCGCGAGCGGTCATGCCGTTCGACGAGATTGACTTGCAGGTCGCCGAGTTCGGCGCCCGTGCGCAGGTAATACTGACGCACCAAGCCGTTGAAGTTGATCGGGGCCGCGGTTCCGGCATATACCTGATAGTCGCTAACCTCGGGTGTCTGCGCGACGGCATGCGATAGTTCGGTGAGCACCTGTGCCGTGGTTTCAAGCGTAGTGCCCTCCGGCAGGTTCACGATGATCTGGAATTCGGATTTGTCGTCGAAGGGCAGCATCTTCAACACGACGAGTTGTATGACGACGAGCCCCATCGCGATCAGGATGGCGCCGCCTACGGCGGCATACAGGCGATGTCGACGGTGCCGTGCGGATGCCGAGCCGAGAAACGGGTGCAGCAACCGTTCAAAGACTCTGCGCAGCCCGCCGCCCGCGGCATCTTGGTCCTGGCCCGGCGCATGTTCCAGCAATTTACGGCAAAGCCAGGGAGTGAAGACGAGTGCGACGGCTAAAGAAATGAGCATTCCCATACTGGCGTTGATGGGAATGGGGCTCATGTAGGGACCCATGAGGCCGCTGACAAAGGCCATGGGCAACAAGGCTGCGATGACGGTGAAGGTTGCGAGAATGGTCGGTCCGCCGACTTCGTCTACGGCATACGGGATGATCTTGCGCAGGGGGGCGCCCTCGAGGCGCATATGACGGTGGATGTTTTCGACGACCACGATGGCGTCATCGACCAGGATACCGATAGAGAATATAAGCGCGAACAACGAGACTCGGTTGATCGTGAAACCCCATGCCCATGAGGCGAAAAGCGTGGCGGCGAGTGTCACGATGACTGCAGCGCCCACCACCAGAGCCTCGCGCCGTCCCATTGTCAGGACGACCAGCAAAACCACGGATGTGGTGGCCAAAAGCAATTTCTGAATGAGCTTCTTGGCCTTGTCGTTGGCGGTGACGCCGTAGTTGCGCGTCACCGTGGCCTCGATCCCTTGCGGTATGTAACTGCCCTTCAGTTGTTCGATGCGCCGGATGACGCCGTTGGCGACATCGATGGCGTTCTCTCCCGGTTTTTTCGAGACTGCGATCGTGACGGCGGGGGCATGCTCGATTTCCGGTAATCCCCGGGCGGCGGCACCCGGCCCGGTTCCAAACCATACGTATGCATCGGGCTGATCGGGTCCGGTGGTGACACGGGCGACATCTTCGAGAAATATCGGTTTTCCGTCGACGGAGCCGACGATCAGAGAAGCCACCTCGTCGCGATCCGCCAGGAACTGTCCGGCGTCGACGAGAGTCGTCTGATTGTTGCCGACCAGGGTGCCGGCGTGGCGCACGATGTTCGCCGCCTGCAGCGAACGCAACAGATCGTCGACAGTCAGGCCGTGACCGGACAGCTTCTGCGGATCGAGCTCCACCCGTACCACGCTTTGCGGATCGCCCACGGTATATACATTGCGGGTGCCGGGCGCGCGTTTGATCTGCGCCTCGATGGAGCGGGCCACTTGGCCCAACTCATGGGCACTTCGCGTTGTGTCCTGTGTCCACAGGGTGAGGGTGAGAATCGGAACGTCGTCGATGCCTTTGGGTTTGATCAGCGGCTGAAGAATGCCTGCATCGGCCGGTTGCCAGTCCTGATTGGAGTAAATGGCATTGTAGAGCCGGACGATGGCCTCGGTTCGGGGTTCACCGACCTCGAATTGCACACTGAGGACGGCCATGCCGGGGCGGGATACCGAGGAGATATGTTTGACGCCGGATATCTCCCCGAGCACTTTCTCCAACGGCGAGGCGACGAGATTCTCGACTTGCACGGCCGAGGCCCCGGGAAAGGGTACAAAAATATTGGCGAAGGTGACATCGATCTGCGGCTCTTCTTCGCGCGGCGTCACCAGCACGGCGAACAATCCCATCAGGAGCGCGCCTATTGCCAGCAATGGCGTGATTTGATTGTCGAGAAACCGGCGCGCGATCCGGCCGCTGAGCCCAAGTCGTTCGCTCATCGGGCTGAATCCGGTGAATCCGGCCCTGCTAAATCCGATCCGGCGGGGGGCGGCTGGCTGGAATTCGGCCGGACAGACCCATG
Source organism: Steroidobacter denitrificans (assembly GCF_001579945.1). Classification (NCBI taxonomy): domain Bacteria; kingdom Pseudomonadati; phylum Pseudomonadota; class Gammaproteobacteria; order Steroidobacterales; family Steroidobacteraceae; genus Steroidobacter; species Steroidobacter denitrificans. The sequence goes on from NZ_CP011971.1 coordinate 642,733, forward strand.
TCCATGTCTTGCCGCGAACGGCTCCAGCGCGATTCGTTCGCCTGCTGCCAGGCCGGCAAGTACTTCGAGATGATCCTCGAAGCGATGTCCAAGCCGTATCTGACGCAGGGAAGCGCGCTGATCGGCAGCGATCACGTAGACCGCGGTGACTTCACCGCGCTCGACGAGTGCGCGGGCAGGAACGAGCAGTCGCTCGGCCTCGCCGACGACCAGCGCGACTTTCACGAACATGCCGGGACGCAGATCTGTCGAGTTTTCCGGTAGATCGATCCGCGCGCGGAAGGTGTTCGATGGCACGGAAGCTTCCGGAAACAGAGTGAGCTTGCCGGCTTCCATGCGCCGCTCGCCGATATAGATGGCTGCTTTGCCGATGCGCCGTACCGGCTCGACGATCGATTGTGGAATATCCACCGTTACACGCAACTGTTGCAGCGACATGCCGCTCAGCAATGGCGTTCCGGGACCGACCGTCTCGCCTGGCTCGACATGGCGGCGGGTGACGATGCCTGCATAGGGGGCACGGATTTCCGTGTAAGCGATGCCTTCCCGTGCGCCGGCCAATGCAGCGCGGGCCGCGGCGGCTCGTGCGACCGCCGCATCGCGGGCGGCAGTCGCCTCGTCATATATCGCCCTGGCCACGACTTTTTCTTCATACAGGCCGGCAATACGCCGATAGCGGCTTTGCGCCTCGACTTCATGTGCGCCGGCCTCGCGCAGGGCCGCTTCCGCCTGCTGCAGTCCCGCACTGCGCTCCACGGCGCGCAGACGCACGATGACGGCGCCGGCCGGCACGAAATCATCGACATCGAAGAGAACCGCATCCACCCGGCCGGCCGTCTGAGCTGCAACAGTGCTTTGGTTGACCGCCTCGACGAGGCCATCGAGGCGGCGCTCCAGCGGCATGCGCACCGGTGTGAGGATGATGGATTCGAGAGTGAGTGGCGGCGGAGACGGTGAAGAATGTTTCGAATCTGTGCAACCGGACAGGAGCAGCCCTGCCATCGCGATGCTTGCCCAGGCAGCGATGCGAGTCAGGTAAAGCATGATCAAGCAAATGCGGCGCCTGGCTTGCAGCCGAGCTTTTTCAGCATCATCGCCAGCGGGCAGAAACCCGTGAAAGCCGCCTGGAACAGGTTCAGGCCCACGAAACCGGCAAGGATCAGCCAGTAGATGCTCACGAAGTAGCCAAGTACGATGCTCGCCAGGATCATGGCGCCGGCGAATGCAAGCACGATTCGATCTATCGACATGACGCGTACCTCGGTTGAAAGTTCTACGGCTGCACCTGGTTGCCCGTGTCGGCATCGATTCTAATGAACGAATGCAGGCAGGGATACAAGGGTACTGGAACAATTGCAATTATATTAGTACTTGCAAAATTAGCAATAGGTTAATTAGAATAAAACAATGTTCAATCGAGTTGGAAAGAGGCCATGACAGCACGAGCCACCTTGCGCACGGGGCGCGCTGCGAGGCTTGCGGGATCGGTGCATGAAATCAAGCCGCATGCCGAGGAAGCGGCGACGTTCCTGAAAGCGCTGGCCAACGAGCAGCGGCTCGTGATCCTGTGTAATCTGGTGGCGGGACCATTGACAGTGGGCGAACTCAACGAGCGGGTGGATTTGAGCCAATCCGCGCTATCGCAGCATCTCGCCGTGCTGCGCGAATCGAATGTGGTCACGACGACACGGGAGTCACAGAGTATCCGGTATGCGTTGCCGCCGGGCGCCGCGACACGGATCATCGAGGTTCTTTACGACGAGTTTTGCGAACGTTGATGTAGCCGATGTAAAGATTTGGCGGGCAGCAGTTTCAGAGTCGACGAAGACCGAAACGGTATAGCCAGGGCAGGGATGCGCGGCGCAAACCGGTGTCGGCGATCTGGACTGCGGGATCCGGACGACGATGTGCCGATATCGTTTCGTCGTCGAGCGGCAGGCTGAGCGTGCCTGAATCCATAGATTAAAAAGAGGAGATCGGATGATGAAGTCCTCGTACCGGAGGCGGCTGGCGCCGGCTGGAGCCGCCCTGTTGGTATTGGCGGGCTGCGCCGATGCCGCCTTGGAGCCGAACGCAATGAAGCCCGATATCGGAAGCGATGCCGATACGCCGATCGTGACGACGGCGAATCCCGATGGGCGCGATCCGGAGGTTCGCGCCAGGGCGGCGGCGCTGGATTTCAGCGGAAAGTTACGCGGCACCTTGCAACAGGCCATACAGAGCGATGGGGTGGAGGCAGCGGTCGATGTCTGCAAGATCGCCGCGCCGCAGATTGCCGAGCAGGTCATGCTCGAACATGGCGTGCGCCTCGGACGAGTGGCGTTGCCGGGCCGTAATCGTAATCCCCGACAAGCGGCCGATGGCTGGCAGCTCGGGGCGCTACAGGACTTCCAGGCCGCAGTGGAACGCGGTGGAGCCGCGGCAGAGCAGGTCATGGTGCAGCGTGACGGGCTGCCGGACGGTGTCGTTTTGCGCATGATTCGCGGCATCGAGACCGAAACAGGCTGCCTGGCCTGTCACGGTAGCGCCGTGGCACCGTCCGTCCGCGAGGCGATTGCCCGGCATTATCCCGGCGATGCCGCGACCGGTTTCGAGATAGGCGATCTTCGTGGCGCATTATGGGTCGAGGTGCTGCCCGGCGCTGCGCAGGATGGAAGTGATCGTCATCGAGGAGATGCTAGATGAGTGGGTCGGAACCGATTCGGATTACTCTGGAGCAGCAGGAGGATTACGCCTTCCGCGTGAGCTTCGACGAGACGTCGCTGGCGCCGCTGCTCACCGATGAGCCGCCGCCGCTGGGCAAGGATCAGGGGCCGAATCCCTCGCGCTTACTGTTGACGGCAATCGTCAATTGTATGGCTGCCAGCCTGCTGTTCTCGTTGCGCAAGTTCAAGAACACGCCGGGCAAGTTGCGGGCGACGATCAGTGCGGCGACTGAGCGCAATGCCGATGGGCGCTGGCGGATTCCGACGGCACAGGTGATCTTGCAGTTGGCTGATGCCGCGGCGGACTACCAGCAACTACCGCGTATTCTCGAGCAGTTCGAGAATTTCTGCGTAGTCACTCAGAGCGTGCGCGCCGGCATCGATGTGCAAGTGATGATTCAGGATGCCGAAGGCAGAGTAATACACGATCAGAGCGGGAGCGTAGCGACCTCATGAGCCAGACCCTGCAGGTGGCATGCCCTCATTGCCACGCAGTCAACCGCCTGCCGTCGACGCGTCTTGGCGATGCGCCGCGCTGCGGCGGCTGCCACCGTGCGCTGTTCGAAGGTCATCCAGTGGCCTTGGACGAAGCGGCCTTCGCTGCCCATGCCGTCAAAAGCGATCTGCCGCTGGTGGTGGATTTCTGGGCGCCGTGGTGCGGTCCCTGCCGCACGATGGCGCCGCATTTCGAGGCGGCGGCTGCGCGGCTGGAGCCTCAGGTCCGGCTGGCCAAGATCGATACCGAGGCGCAACCGGTGCTGGGCAGCCGCTTCCAGATCCGCAGCATTCCCACCCTGGTGCTGTTCCGAGGCGGCCGTGAGCAAGCCCGTCAGTCCGGTGCCATGGGCACTGCCGATATCGTCCGTTGGGTGCAAGCTCACGTTTGAACGCCAGAGGCATCAGAAGATGCCGAGTGCGACGCCGGCAGCCATCGATTGGCCCAGTTCATTGCAGCGTCGGCGGTCGTCATCGCCGATGTCGCCGACGACGATGATCGGTTCGCTGATCCTTTTCCAGCGATACCCCGGCACGATACGCTCGATGGAGTTCACGGCGCCGGTGCCGTCGTTGCCGGCGCTGACGACCAGTGCGTAGGGTAGCCCGTTGACTTTATCTTGCGTCGGATAGAACGTTCGGTCGAGGAAATCCTTGACCGCGCCTGACATGTAGCCGAAGTGCTCGGGTGTGGCGATGATCAATCCCTGCGCCCACAACAGATCATCTACGCCTGCCGTCAGGGCGGGCAAGGAGCGCAGTTCGATCGTTTCACCAGATTGCTCGAGACCCTGCTTCACTGCCTCGACAAGTTCATAGGTGCGCCCGCTTTCATGGCCGCCATAGATCAGCAGAATACGGGGGGTTGTCATTTGGTCGCTCCATTGGCGGGCACTGAAGCATAGAATACAGATTCGGGATCATGGATGACGTTGCAGCGCACCATCATGAATCGCGCCCTTTTGCGGTGCCACCGTCACATGCCAGTGGAGTAAGCCTTTTTGGTGCCTGGCCGGTGACGGTGCAGCAAGGCGCTGATAGACTTCGCGGTAACCTGCACAGGACGTGGATGCCTTGCAGCTGGATGACTTTTCATTCCAGTGAAGAGCCCGGACTTGCGAGCCCGGACTTGAACCCGCACGAGGAATCCCGCGAGTGTGTTGCCCTGGCCGGACGACCGGGTCGAATGATTCGAGGAGATAAGGATATCTCTTGCTGCCGCAACGTCTCACATGGATCGACGAGACCAGCCGACACTCGCACAGCTTCCTGGAGCAAGCCGATCGGTGCCTTTTCTTTGGCGAATTCGACGCGGGTGCGGGTTTCGAAGCCAGCCCGACAAATGATCTCATCGCCAATTACAAGAGAACGCCTGGGGAGATCGCGTCCAGTGCGCATGCCTCACAGCTCCAGCGCTACAAGAACCTGGCCATTCGCGACATCGCCGCAGGTCTTCGGCGGCAATTCGGCCCGGCCGACGTCGCGCACCTGACATTCGTGCCGATACCCCCTTCGAAGGTCGTTGGCGATCCGGATCATTGCGATCGCCTGGAGCGCACGCTGTGGATGGCTTTCGCCAGCCCGCCAGCACGAGAACTCGGGTACGCAGATGCCGACATCCGTTGCCTGCTGCGCCAGACCCGCAGCACGAATCCCGACCATCGAAGCCACGGCGACCGATGTCATTACAAAGCGCTGCTGGCCATCACCCGGATCGACGCCACGCAGTTGACCTCACCAGTGCGGGATCAGATCGTGCTGTTCGACGACGTGCTGACTTCCGGCAAGCACTACAAGGTAGGCAAGACTCGTATTCTGGAAGTGTTGCCGGACCACCCGGTGATCGGCTTGTTCGTGGCGCGCGTGCCGCATCGTGGCGGCCGAATACCGACATAGATGCCAAGCTGCCCGACGGCCGTGGCCGCTTCGCCTTCATAACCTGGGGGCAGCACCTCGGCGTCTGCGGGTTCTCCTACTGCGAGCATCTGTTTGCAGTCGGGGTGACCAGCCGCAGCGCGCCGGTATTTGACCGGGGGTGGACTGCGGACTGCGGACTGCGGGCTACGGGATCGGGCTGCGGGAGCGGGGCTTCGCCCGGAATGATCGCGGCTTCTGGCGCAAGCCGGCCCATCAAGTCCTTCGGCAGTCACCATATCGGCTGGTATAGCTCTTGTAAGCCGCTGATTTATAAGGGCCAGGTGCATATGGTGGAAGGGAGGGACTCGAACCGGCATCCCAACCACATGACCTGACGAGAGAATTTCCCGGTCGGCGTAAGTCGGTACCGTAAGAAATACCGTCATGAGCCTAGCCCGGGGCAATCTCGAATCTCAACAAAGCTCAGGCGGGCTCGACGAAGCTCTGTCGCGCTCACCGACGGGACATTCTAGCCCAATTCCGTCTTGCCTCTGATCTCATACCGCAGGAAATCCGAGAGCCTTTTCGCTTCGCCAATGTCGTCGTGGGGTATCAGCAGGTACTTCCACGGATTGGTGCCAACTGCCGCAGCGTGTTCCGACGCGTACTTGCACCAGCGCACCGCAGCGGCGGCCTTGGCCTGTACTTCTTGGGTATTGATTTCGCCCCTGGCCTTGGTTTCAACCATGAGGGTTACCGTATCCGTCTCTGCCACGAAGTCAGGCACGTACTCCGGCTGCTCGGTTCCGAGCTTGTAGTAAATCTGGAACTGCCCTTTCGCCGGCTTGAACCACTTCAAGGCATCCCGCTCCAGAATCACGGCAAAGCGCCGCTCTGTGTCCGAATCGAACTTCTGCACCGGATAAAGACACTTCGAGAATCCGCCAAACAGCATCTGCTTGATGCGACTCAACTCGGTGATGGTTTCCCGGTAGTTCTGGATGGCCTGACCGGCAGTGACCGTGTAGTTGCACGGCTTCAGTTCCGTGAACCCGCGACTGACCTGCGCTTCGTAACGGGTCGCGGACTCCCAGAAGTGGGCCATCATCTGGGCATGGATTTCCCGCGCGATCAGCCGGCGATCCCGGTCCAGTACGCTGACGGCCTCCGACTCAGAAAGGTAGCTGTGCAGGTGCTTCACCATCTGGCCGGCCAGGTCGTAAAGCAGCTCCGAATGGGTGAAATAGTCGATATCGTCGAAATCGACCAGGGCGTGGACGATGTAGTCCTCAGGGCGTTGCTCCTTGAGGCCGATTTCGCTGGCGAGCGTGAACTGCTCGTTGGTGCGCAGCATCTGACCCACGATCTCGCGCTGGCCGGGCTGCAAATGAAGCTGGCTCACGTCCAGCATAAACGGATGAAAGCCGGTCGTGACCTCGCCAGCAGGAACAACCGCAATGCGGGGAATATCGATAGTCTGCTGCGCAACGACTTCCGCGGTCTTGGCTACGACAGCCGAGATGTCGACGGGCGGCGTGGCCGAATCTGCGCCGGTCAACAGATTTCCCTGAATCGGTTTCAGCCGCGCAGAGACTTCAGCCGCGATTTCCTTCTGAACCTCCGGCTTGAGAAGGGCGCCACTGGTCGGCACCAGGTCCGGCCTGGATTCGTACTTGCCGATGATCTCCAAGGCAACTCGCGCGGCCTGCTTCTCGGCTTCGGTCGTGAAGGCAGGCGCTGGTTCCGCGGAGGAACCGCCGGGCGTGGATGCTGGCCCCGGGCCAATCTCCCGAACCGGCCATCCCGAAAATCCCAGCCGCAGCGATGCGCTGGATTCCACCTGAACGCTGACCTTCTGGTCATCGGAATCCGGCGCTTCCAGGATGACCTGCTTCAACCGGATCGGCGAATCGCCACGGTTGGCTTCGTCGATGATCTCCTGAAAGCGGTCATGGGCCACGATATTGAGCCGGTCCACGGCCGCCACGCCGGTACGCCTGCCGTAAGGCAGACGCAGGCCTCGCCCGATGCTCTGCTCGATCAGTGTCCGGGCATTGGCCGCGCGTAACGGGACGATAGTGTAGAGATTGGTCACGTCCCAGCCTTCCTTGAGCATGTTGACGTGAATGACGATCTCGGTTGGCTCGTCCACGCTCTCCACAGCCAGCAGGCGCGTAATCATCGCTTCCTCTTCTGCGCCGCTGCGGCTGGAATCGACCTGGATCACCTTGCCCTTGTAGCGTCCTTCGTAGAAGGCCTCGGACTCCAGCAGCGCCAGCAGTTGCCCCGCGTGCGTGGTGTCGCGAGCGATTACCAGCATGAACGGCTTCACTGGCTTCAGACCGCTCTCGCGAGCGTAAGTAAGCAATTCGACCTTGGTGGTTTCGTGCAGGCGCACGCCGTCTTCCAGCTTGGTCTTCTCAATCTCATCTGGCGTGTGAGACCTGGCATCGAAATTGCGCTGGGTTATGACCGCCGGCTCCTTGACGAAACCATCCTCCATTGCCCGCGCCAGTGGGTAGTCCATCACCACGTTCTTGAACGGCACGGGACCGCGACTGGATTCCACGAACGGCGTCGCGGTGACTTCAAGGCCGAACAGCGGTTTCAACTCGTTGATGGCGCGCACACCGGCGCTGGCCCGGTAACGGTGCGATTCATCCATCAACAGCACCAGATCTGGCAGATTTGCCAGACGGTTGAAGTAGCTATCGCCCAGCACTTCGCGCATCCGCTTGATGCGCGGCTCCTTGCCGCCGCGCACTTCGGAGTTGATCTTGGATATATTGAAAATATTGACGTGAACCTCGCCGAACAGCTCTCCGCCTGTGAGGTTCTGCTGATCGTAGTCATCCCCGGTAATGACCCTGGGGGCATTGACCAAAAATTCGCCAATCCCCTTGAATACATACTTCGGCGTATTCGGTGTGAAGTCCGCAATCAGCTTGTTGTAGATGGTCAAATTCGGCGCGAGTACGAAGAAGTTGTTGATGCCATGCGCCAGGTGCAGGTAGGCGATGAATGCGCCCATCAGTCGCGTCTTGCCTACACCCGTGGCCAGCGCAAAGCACAGCGACGGGAACTCGCGCTCGAAGTCCTCCAGCGTCGTGAACTGCGCCTTGAGCGTCGCCAGCACCGCCGCCACGTCGCGCTCGTGGGTGAGCAGCTCAGGCGCGGTGTCCAGTGCCCGCTTCAGTCGCACCAGCGATTCCGTCTGCGGCGGGCGCAGGGAAAGCCGCCCGGTCACATGGTTCTGCACCCGGTCGCTCATTCCTCGCCTCCAGGTCTCTTCTTCGGCAAGGCTTTCCTGCTCTTTTCGATCCGCTTCACCGGCTGCGCAATCGCCGCCTCGAAGTCCTTTTCCGCCTGAGAAGGCAGTGCGCGTATCTGCTGCTGGTATTCGGCATACACTGCCTGCGCCTTCGACAAGGCAGCCTCGGCGGAAACTGTCCCCGCGTTGGTCAGGATGTCCTTGCGCGTCAATCGCAGGAAGTCATCCAGTTCCTTGGCCCAATCCCGCATGGTCATCGGCTGCCGCGCCTGTGCCTGCAATTCGGCCACTTCGATGTAGGCCGTCACGATGCGGTTGAGCGTGTCCAGTTCTTCCGCGTTGAGGTAGTTCTTTGCGACGCCCACATCGGCCTTGCGCACCGGCGCACCCCTGGAGGCACCCGCCCAACTGGTCAACCCCATGTGCGGCGCCTGCGCATCCACGCGCTGCACGATCAGTTCGGCGGCGGTGTGACCATGCGCGGCCCAGTGCATCTTGTTCTGCACGGTGGCGAAGAACTGCTGTGAGGTTTCCGCGTGGGGATCGTAGTCGATGCTGGTGGCGTAAATGTCCAGCACCTTGCGCCAGAACTCCTTCTCGGAAGAACGGATGTCGCGGATACGCGCCAGCAGTTCCTCGAAATAGCCGCTGTCCTGCTCGCCCTTGAAGCGTTCGTCGTCGAGCAAAAAGCCCTTTCCCAGATAGCTTTTCAACTGTTCCGTCGCCCATCGCCGGAACTGCGCGCCCCGATGCGAACGCACCCGGTACCCCAAGTGCAAGATCACCTCGAGATTGTAGTGATCGACCAGCCGTTCCACGGCCCGCGTCCCTTCGCGGGCAACTATTAGGAATTTCCTAATAGTTCGATCCGCTGCCAACTCCCCGTCCCGGAACAGGTTTTTAAGGTGCGCATTGATGGTCGGAACCCTAACCTGGTACAGGTCGGCCAGCTGCTTCTGGCTCATCCAGACCGTACCTTCATCCAGCCGAAGCTGGATGCGCGTCTGGGCATCCTCCGTCTGGTAGAGCAGGAACTCGCCTTGCCCGACCATTTGTCCAGCAGGCTGCCGGGCAATTTCCTTGTCTTTGCTCATTCCACCCCCTCGCCGCCAAACAGGTCCAGCTCGGGCGCTGTTTTTCGCCCTTTCCCGCGCGTGGGTGGGGCGTGGAAGGAGAGCGTTTCCGGTTCGGGCGCCGCCATCGGCAGATTCGCCACGTTCAGGCTGTAGTCGTCATGCCCCCATTCGCAGCGGGCCAGCACCATCTTCGGAATCTTCTTCAGCGTCAGGTTCGGCCAGCGTTCTGCCGTCTTCGCCGCCGTCACGCCGTGAAAGGCCGAGCAGCACACCAGCAGGCTTTGCTCCGCGCCCACTTCCTCGGCCAGCGCCTGCAACTGCTCTGCGGAAAGGTTCTGTGTGGTGACATAGATGAAATCCCGCTCGCTGCTGTGGCCGTGTTGCCACCAGCGCGTTTCCGACGGCGCGTAGGCAAAGCCTTCCAGCTTGGCCAGCGCCTCTGCCAGCTGCGCCGAGTTGTAGGCCGGATTGATGACGGGATTGCCCCAACGATCGTTCACGATGAGGCTGGGCGCGAGTTTGTAGTAGCGGAACCCGCCACCGCCCCGCCAGCCCACGCTCTCGGTAATTCCGCCCTTGTCTTCGCCATCAATCACCTTCTTCAGGCGCGGGAGGATGTGCGTGTGGATGTGCTCACCCAGCTCCACCATGATCCAGCGGCGGCCCATCTTGTGCGCGACAGCGCCTGTTGTGCCGGAACCGGCGAAGGAGTCGAGAACGAGGTCGCCTGAGAGAGTTGCTACTTCTATAACTCGCTGAATGATTTTTTCAGGCTTAGGTGTATCGAAAGCCTTTTCGCCTGCGAACAAGCCTTTCATTTCTGCGCTGGCGTTGCGGGTACTTCCCGCAAACTCATACGGCCACCATGTCTGTGGAACTACGCCACTTTTCACTTCCGACAGAAACTTCTTCTCAACAGGAAACTCTGCATTCCCGTCTTTCCCCCAATAAATACGTTTCTCACTTTGAAGTTTCTTGATTTCGCCCGGCGGTCTGCGCCATGAACTGCCTTTGGGTGGAAATACTCGACGACCAGCATCATTGGTTAGCGCGTAGTAATCTCGTTCACGAAACTCTGCCCGTGTCAGTGGCGTACCAAGCCAAGGACCCCGTGAGTCCTCATCAGGGTTCTTGTAGTTAGCAATCTGTTTCTCGCTTCGCGGAACCAAGAATGGCTTCCATGACTCGGACCTCCTGAAGACAAGAAGCATGTTGTGCGTCTGTGCAATCGTAGAAGCGTTGTTTCCAGGCGTATCCTTTGATTGCCAAACGATGTTCGCAACAAAGTTCGCTCGCCCAAACACCTCATCACACAACACCTTTAGATAGTGAGCCTCATTGTCATCAATCGTGATCCACAGCGAGCCATCGTTCGCCAGCAGCCGCTTGATGATCTCCAGCCGGTCGCGCATCAACCCCAGCCAGATGGAATGCTCCAGCCCGTCGTCGTATTGAGCAAACGCACTGCCCGTGTTGTAGGGCGGATCTATGAACACGCACTTCACCCTGCCCGCGAACTCCGCTTCCAGCGCCTTCAATGCCAGCAGGTTGTCCCCGAAGATCAGTCGGTTGTCGAACAGGTCGTTCTCCGTCACACGATGCTTCGCATGATAGGACTTCGCGGGATCTTCGAGTAGGATTCTCGGCTCCAGCTTTGGCCGTCTGTCCTTACCTATCCATGTCAGTTCTAGTTTCTGCTTGCTCACAGCATCACTCTTAAATCTGTGGTGCTTTGCTCGACAAGTAGTCTATCAAGCGCTTGCGCGGATACACGTCCGCCGCATTCTGAATATTGCGTAGTGGAGCTATCGCCCGGTCGTTGTCCAACGCGAAGTGCGTCTCCATCAAATCGGCCAAAAACGACGCGACGCTGCCCTGATTGCGGAAGTAAGCCAGTGGCCCCTGATAGAGCAGCCTTTGCTGCCCAAGATCGAATGTCTGCTGCCGCAACTGATCGAGTGGTTGGCTAAGCAGTTCAGGAATCTTACCTTGGTCGATGGCCGCCGTGGCACTGATACGTTGGCGCAAGCGCTTCATGGTCACTGTCGTGATGACATGAATGGCGTGGCGGTAAATCAACTTCTCTTGGCTGCGCGCTGCCGCCTTCTGTTCGTAATCCACTACCAGCGCGCGGATAGCCCGGTGGCACAACACCGCATTGACCAAGGCAGTACCCGTGAGAGTAGCCGGGAACAGAGTCTGGTATTCGGCGGATTCCGGGTTGGCTAGCCGCGCTGGTTCACTCTTGAGCCAAACGGCATAGCGCGGATCATCCTGCCGCGAGGCGAGCACACGCAGCGCCTCGTCGAGCGAAACAGCATTGGGTCCGGTCGCCGATGCTTCGGGACGATAGTGGTAGGCGAATCCGAGATGGGCAATTTCCTGCCGCAATCGCTCCTGATTCTCGTCCAGCGAGGCGAAGTTCGCCGTCTGCACCGGATTCTGGTGGTTACGGGCCTTGGTAACGCGCTTGCCGAACGGGCCATCCGCCGGTGCCTTGATCAGGGTGAGCATCACCTTGGCATCCTCTATGCTGCTGCCTGGATGCTGGGCCACAAACTCGGCTGCCGACGCGACCGTCTGCGCGCCATTGATGACGGACAGACCGCGCACCTTGAATTTCCTGAAACCGTTTCCGGGATTCTTGCCCTTCGGCTCAATATCGTCGCAGACTGCCGTCACTCCGTTATTGAGGTAGAAGAAGCTGCCCGGATCGTCGCGCAAGGTTGCCTTGATGGCCCTGTTGACATCGGATCGGCTGCTGCCGAGGAAGTAGCGGATATTGCGCTCATAGAGCGCTTTCCCCTTGTCCTTGTGCAGCGTAGCCAGATCGGCCAAGCGGGCAATTCCATAGTACGTCGTGCGGGGGGATTCGATCCTAACGTGCTTCTGCAAGGCGATGTCGGTGTGAACGGGCGGATAGGCCTGTTCCGCCAGCAGATCTCGCGTGATCTCGGCTGCAGCGTAATACTCCACTTGCTTGTCGAGACGCTCTTCGTCGAGATCATCGTCTTCTAGCAGCAGTTGCAGCGCGTCGATAGCGGACTTGGATACGCTGTCCCCGGTATAGGGAACAACCAGTTTAATATGACTGCATACATCGAGCGCGCTTTCAATCTCGGCCTTGCGATTCTGGACGTTCTCGTTGAAACTTGTGAAATCCTGCTTCAACAAAAAGCGAACGCCGCTGCAGAACGACTGGGCTTCGTCCTGTTTGAACTGCTCGGATTCCTTCAGCTTGGTCTGCAGCAGATACAGCGTTTGTGTTGGCGCATGGTAGTGGATCGCATCCAACCCCTTGTCGTTGAAGTCATCCACGACGGATGCTGCTGCATCTTTGGGAGCAAGGTTGAGCAGCTTGTTCAACGCAAAGGCACTGAAAGCACGCGAAAGCTGCTTTGCGGCTTGTTCCTCCGGCTTCCCTGCTCCCAAGAGGGGTGGAAGGAGAGGCACGAAGCGTTCCGCCAGGATCTTCTGCAGGATTGCCATGTAGTGAGGCTCAAGCGCTGGCATGTCACTCAACTCGGCTTCTTCAGAGGATGCAGACGACGGGTCTCCCCGGTCGTGGCCCAGTAGCTTCCGGACCTATCGTTCCGGGGCCAACCGACGTCGTGATCCACCAGCGCGTCGATCAGGGTGAGAACTTCCTTCCCGAACGCTATCGAGTCGCTGTCGAGAAGCGCGAAGGACAAAGCATTGAAATGACATCCAGTGACATTCCGAACCTGGGCTATGCGCGCAAGTTCGCTTAGGTGTGGTTCAAGCCTCTTTTCAATGTAGTTTACCGTCCCTGACGGATCTTCCTGCCGGTGCTCAACGCGCAACGCCTTCTTCAGCTTGCTGTCCACGGCAGGCAACAGATCGCCAAGCGTATACGTGGCGCCGGCGCGCCTCGAAACGCTGCATTCATACAGCTGAGTAAGGAAGTCCAGAACAGCTTCCAGAATCACGCCTGATTTGGCACAGATCGCTTGGTGATCCGGAGATGACTCGCCAAGCAATTGCCGCAGCCTTTCGGTCTCCGGGATGCTGCGGCTATGCGAAATCCCCGAGCTGAACGACCAGCGGACGAGTTCGAGGAACTGGCATTGCCCGCTCTTCAGCCAACCCCATCTGAACTTATGCCGCCACGGTCCGTAATGGGTCGTAATCAGGCAGTGCCGAAACTTGCTGGTTTCCTCATAGAGCATCTCGACAATGCGATCAACGTGCGGTTCGTCGACGCTCCCGAGCACATCATCAAGTACCAGAATCTTCTCCTCTGGCACTTCTCTCTCCGCCAGGGCGAGAAAGACACAGAGGCCAAGCGTGTCAAGGTGGGAGTCGCTGAAATAGGCTTGGGGCGGTGCATCCTGCTGACCGCAGAACTCGGTTGATATTTCCAGTGATGCGCGCTTGGCGGCATCCATTGCCAAGCCGATCTTGTTCAGCCCTTCGCCCAGATGCACTGCCTCATACAGCACACCGACCCGGTTTGATATCGCCTCCAGGATTCCATCCGTGAACTTCCTGCGTTCGTTCTCGACCAGTTCCAGGGTCTTCATCAAACGAGGAATCAGCGCTTCGAGATCTTTCGCGCGCTTCTCATTGTTCTGTAGTGCCGTCAGCGCCCCTCGGAGAGCGGCGACGTACCTCTCGTCGGCCACGCAAGCGTCGGAAATGCTCTTCCACTTATCCCGTTTACCTTGATGGCCTGACCTCCACGCTTCCCACTGCGCAGTGTCCGGGGGCACAGGGAATGCAGGAATCTCCATGTCAGCAGGAACCTGGCCGCTGTTACAGTAATTCTCGAGGGCCGCTGCAGCATTGGCGGCGTCAGATTTTGCATCCTCCCATCGCTGCTTGGCTTGCTGGGCATCAGTTTCCCGGCTTCCTACGGTCTTCTTCGCCGCTTCCAGCTTGTCGTACAGTCCCTGCGACTGCATGCGCTTGTTCACTTCCTCGACCAAGCCGGCCGCTTTCTCGCTGCTTTCGCACAAAGGACAGACCGAAGGGTTCGGATGCCTATGAAAATGAGCCTGCGCAGCCTTCAGAATGTCCAGCACTTCCAGGTAGTCGCTGGCGACAGATTCTGTCAGTGCGGCCAGTTCTGCATGTGCCCCTTGCAAAGAGTCTTCTGCACTACTGAGCTGGGTAGCCAGCTCAGCAATCTTGGACGGATGCGCAGCAAGTCCGTCCCAAAGAGCAATCATGCGATCAATAGCTGATTTTCGTTGACCGAGGTGACTCCTATCCTTCTGAACCTCCTGCGCTGCCCATGTGATGGCTCCGGGGGCGGGACTTCCCGCCTCAATCCAAAGCCTTTCGATCTGTTCCGTGTTCTCGGATACACGAGTCGATGCCGTGCTGAATTCAGAACTCTTGTTGCGAATCAATTCGCGCAATGTACCTTCGGATGCCTCCACTCCGGAAACATCCACGAATCGACTGATTTCCTTGTAGCGATCGGCCGGTTTTGCCTCAATCAACCTTAGTATTTCGCTTCTTCTCAGGACTGCCACCTTGGGGCGGAGCGCCTGATTGCTTACGGAGACATCAGCCTTCCCCAAAGCGACAATGCAGTCACCCGAGGACGTCTCCAGCGTCACCTTGATATCAGCAGCCTTCTTGCCAACGGAGTGCCAATATCTCCTCGTTTGGCCTAGACCTCTGGTATCGAGCGACCCTACGTTTCCATTTCCCAACAGATCAAAGGCATCGCATACGGTAGATTTTCCGGTGCCGTTTTCGCCGTAGATGATAGTGAGCTTTTTTCCTCTCTCGAATCCCAGCCTGAATGGCGTAACAGAGCCTCGGAGATTCTCAATTAGCAGAGCAGCCAGAGAAGGCACCGTCATTGGCCCTCTCCCTTGCTAGACGCCTTCTCCACGGCGAGCAGCCAGTCCTCGGCCTTCATGCTGCCACTAGCGATCTTGGCTTTGTATTTTCCAGCATCACCGGGTAGCAGAAGACGGCGCTCCACTAACTGAGGCGCAATGATCTCTACCAACTCCTCGGACGGCGATTTCATGACATCCTCACCATTTCCTAGCGTAGCTGTCTTTCACAACCGAGGCGATGTACGAATTCAGACCGCGCCCCTGCGCGGCGAGAATCTTCATTCTCTCAACGACCGTTTTCCCAGGCCGGTTGGCATCGTAGAGGTAGTTGCGGTACGTCCCACTCCTGAAAACCACGAGGATGGATTCTTCCGTTGCCTCATAAGACACGACATTGGAATTCCCATTGAGATTCCGGTAAGGCGTCATTTCAGGTCCCACTCGATAGTGAACAGCGTCCGTTCGTCCACGTATTGCTGAAGCTGCACTTCCAACTGACCGATCAGACCATTGCGCTGTGACTCGACCTCATCCTGCCGGACAAACAACTCGCGCCGCAGCTTGCTGCGTTTGCCTTCCAGTTCGCGCTGCTGTTTCTGGTGGGCCAGCTTTTCCTCCAGCGTTGGCGATATCGCCGCCGTGCGGCGAACTTCCTTGATCTCCCGGTCGATCTCCTTGATTTCCTGCTCCAGCCCGAGTTTGAGATCGTCCGCCCAAGCGTCCAGCTTCTGGACCTCCTGCTCGAAATAGCCGAGGTTGCGCTGGTTGATCTCCCGCAGCAACGTAACTTTGCGGGTTTCTACATCGGCCACCAGCGTCGGATCGGCCGCATTGCTGAACAGGCCTGCCGATTGCGTGGTAGCCGGTAGGCGCAACAGTTTCTCGGGGTCTTCCTCCGCAAGCACAGCACCATCGCTAGTGCTGGCCGCAACCAGCAGGTGCTGCTCCTGACTGCCCAGCGTCTCGACGGATACCAGCTTTAAGGTAAGCCATCCGGTTTTGCCACGATACGGCTCCAGCGTACTGATCCTTGTGCCATATCCGTCGTAGTTAAATACTAGCTTGGCGCTGTCGAGCGCACGGTCCTTGGCCTGGCTGGTTATCCACAGCGCCAGCGGATGATTGACGCGGTACAAGTGCGCTTCACCGGACCGGCGCGGCAACTCATAGCGCCCCAATTCAATGCCCCCGCCGCCATCCACCATGCCATCCGGCAGGCGCAGAAGGTCGAAGCCATTGTCGTCGAACGTGGCACAACCGCCAAGCTCCGCGCGGGTCAGCTCCATCAACATTCGCTCGAAGCGGTTACGCGCGTTCTTGCTGTCTTCGGCGCTGATGCGCAGCCTTTCCTGCACCTGCTCGTCGAAGTTCTCCAGCAGCACCTGGCGCGTCCTGACCATTGCGTCATTGATTTCGCCGGAAAGATCCAACTGAAGCTGCTCGAAACTGGCCCTGATTTCGCCGGGGCTACGGCAATTCCGGTAGATGTCGGCAATGCGCCGTTCGAAATCCACGCCAGAGCCGATGGCGCCCAGCACTTCATCGCTGGCTCCGAAAACACCCTCGAAAAGCTGGAACTTCTGGTCCAGCAATTCGTACACACGGGCGTCGGCCTCGTTGCTGCGATCCACGAAGTTCACCACTACCACATCGAACTTCTGGCCGTAGCGATGGCAACGGCCAATGCGCTGCTCGATGCGCTGCGGGTTCCACGGCAGGTCGTAGTTGATGACTAGCGAACAGAACTGAAGATTGATGCCTTCAGCCCCTGCTTCGGTGGCAATCATGATCTTGCCGCGTTCCTTGAAGTGCTCGACCAGCGCGGCGCGGGTGTCTGCCGTTTTGGAGCCAGTGATGCGATCGGTGCCTTCGTGCGTTTTGAGCCACGCCTTGTATATGGCCTGGGCACGCGCATCGCTGTTCGTGCCATTGAATAGCACGATGCCCTCGCCGTAGTGGGTATCTGCCAGCAGACTGAGGAGATATTCCTGGGTGCGCCGGGATTCGGTGAAGATGATTGCCTTGTGCGCGGCGCCCAATCTTTCCAGTTCGGCGAAAGCTCGGTCCAGGGCAATTAGCAGCGCCTTGCCTTTGGCGTTGTCCCGAATGCTGGTCGCCAGCGCTTTGAACCGGCGCAGCTCGTCGATTTCCTCCGAGATAGCATCCCGCTCGCCCTGGGTCGGGACTGGAACTTCAGCGTCCTGAACGCCCCATTCGTCGGCCGTTTCATCGAGCGATTCGTAGTCCTGGTCCAGTTCGTCAGTGAGGTCTGGAACTGCCTTCGTATTCTCCAGCACCCCTTGCAAGCGCGTAGCCATCGTTTCCAACGCGCCGGCGATGGCATGGGTGCTGGACGCTAACAGTTTCCACAGGATCAGCGAGATCAGTTGCCGCTGGGCATTGGGCAGCGCGTTCAGATTGGGGCGACGCAAGTACTCGGCGACAAGCCGGGAAAGCTCCTGTTCCTCGTCCGAAGGCGTGAACTCCTGGACGATGGCTTTGCGGGCCGTGTAGGAAACATACGGCTGCACCTGCTTGCGCAGCGTGCGCTTGCATACCGACCCAAGGCGCTCGCGCAGGCCGGCAAATGCCGCTTCTCGCCCGTTGTTGGTGAACTGCGCCCGGAAACTGTCGATGTCGCCGAATACCCGGTCATCAATGATGCTGACCAGGCCATACAGTTCCAGCAGCGAGTTTTGTAGCGGCGTCGCGGTCAGCAGCACCTTAGAATGGACTCGTGCCAGCGATTCCTTGAGGGTCTTGGCGATGACATTGCTGGGCTTGTATACGTTGCGCAGGCGGTGCGCCTCGTCGAGCACGACCAGATCCCACGCAATGTCCTTGATGTCGTTAGCTTTGGCCTTGGCGAACTGGTAGGAACAGATCACCGGACTGGAGGATTGGAAGGGGTTCTGCTGCTGCTTGCGGATGGCGTTGTAGCTCCTGGCTTCCAGAATCACGCCCTGCAAACCGAACTTGTCCTGTAGCTCCTGGTGCCACTGCTTGCGCAGGTTGGCCGGAACGATGATGAGGATGCGCCGGCGCCGCTCCGCCCACCGCTGCGAAATGACCAGGCCCGCCTCGATGGTCTTTCCCAAGCCCACTTCGTCGGCCAAAATCACCCCACGCGAAAGCGGGTTGCGGCAGGCGAACAGGGCGGCATCGACCTGATGCGGATTCAGGTCCACCTGGGAATCCACCAAGGTCGATGCCAGGGATTCGACCGAATCACTGGCGGTCCGCCGGGTCAGCAGCCAGGCGAAGTATTGGGCTTGGTGTGGCGTGAGGTTTGCCGTCACGACCACGACTCCCTGTTCCCTTTGGCTGCCGAAATGACCCGTCCTCCTGTCAGCACAGCCTTCGCGGTTGAAGACCTTTACCCTATTGATTTTTAAAGACGATCCGGGGCCCAATCATACCCGAACTTGCCGCCGAGCGGCCCGTGAAACCATCACAGTATCCTTGCCTCCCGCTGCCACGCCCAGACCTGCGCCCCTTGCACGCGCAGGTGCCGCGCGAAATGTCCTCGTGGCCACAATGTGGCCTATGAGCAAGCGCGTAGCTATCCTGCAAGACAAGGAGAATGCTCCCAATACCTCGACATGGGCCGGCAACGCGTCGTTCAGAGGGTTGGCCGATCCCGGAGCAGTAAACGGGGATTTTTCCCCGAATACCTGCTGCTGCTTTCGCAGCCGTGTTGGCGGATTATCGCCACATGCCGGCTACCGAAAACCCCAACCACAGCAATCTGCCGGGACCGGCCTTCTACCGCCTTCGAGACGTGCTGAGAATCACGGGCCTGAGCCGCCCGACGTTGTATCGACGGATCGCAGCCTGCCGATTCCCTCGCCCCGTGCACCTGGGTGGCCGGGCCTGCGGATGGGCACATGCAGCATTGCAGGACTGGATTGCGGATCCGGAAGGCTACTGCGCCCCGGGTACTCAGGCGGCCTTTTGGCCTTCCCCCACGCCTTGCAACCGCAAGCGATCCAGGTGATCGGCCCACGCCTGCATCATCTTTGCACGCGGCTCCAGATACAGGGCATGGTTGTAGGCTGCACTGAC
Organism: Steroidobacter denitrificans; assembly: GCF_001579945.1. Taxonomy (NCBI): domain Bacteria; kingdom Pseudomonadati; phylum Pseudomonadota; class Gammaproteobacteria; order Steroidobacterales; family Steroidobacteraceae; genus Steroidobacter; species Steroidobacter denitrificans. The sequence goes on from NZ_CP011971.1 coordinate 662,021, forward strand.
TTCATTGCGCTCCTGGTGGGCAAGTTGCAATTCGATGTGCTCGTGCGGCCAGCCCTGTTCGTGCAGGATGGTGGACGCCACTCCCCGGAAGCCATGCCCGGTCATCCGTCCCCGATAGCCCATGCGGTACAGGGCGAACAGCAGCGTGTTGGTGCTCATCGGTTTGCTGGGATTGATGTCACCGGGAAACACCAGCTCGCGGTCAAAGGAAATCTCCTTGAGACGTTTCAAGATCGCCTGAGACTGCGTGCTCAACGCCACGACATGCGGCGTCTTCATCTTCATGCGTTCTGCCGGAATGTCCCACTGAGACGCTTTGAAATCGAACTCCGGCCAGCGGGTGCCGATCAGTTCGGAAGTGCGCACGAAAGTCAGCGCCATCAGCTGCAGGGCCAACCGTGTGTGCTCGCCGCCCACGTAGCTGTCGATGGCGTGCAGCAGGTCCGGCAGCTCCTTCGCCGTGACGCGCGGGTGGTTGCGCCGCTTGCGCGGGATCAGGATGTCGGCAGGCCGCACCTCCGCCACCGGGTTGCGCAGCGCGAGGTCGTTTGCCACCGCATAGCGCATGATCTGCCCGCAGTTCTGCAACAGCCGCCGCGCAATCTCGAATGCGCCGCGTTTCTCGATCTTGCGCACGGCATCGCGGAAGTCCGCTGGCGAAAGCCCGGCAATCGGCCGGTGGCCGATCTGCGGAAAGATGTCCGTCTCCAGACGTGTCTTGACGGACTGCGCGTAGTGCTCGGTGCGTCCGGCCTTCCAGTGGTCGTGCCACGCGCGGGCCACAGCCTCGAAATCCTGGCTGACAGCCTGCTTCGCTGCGGCAGGGTCCACCCCCTCCGCCAGCAGCCGCCTGGCCTCGTGGTGCCGCTCCCTGGCCCGGACCAGCGGCACGTCGGGGTATACGCCCAGAGCCAGCGTCCGGCGCTTCCCGTGGAAACTGTAGTCGTAGCGCCAGTACCGGCCGCCGCCCGGCGTCACCAGCAGGTACAACCCACGGCCATCGGTCAGCTTCTGCGGACGGTCGGACGGCTTCGCGCCGCGAACCTGGGTATCGGTCAGCATTTACGGTATCTCCCACAGTCACCGGCGCCGATACCGTAAAAAGTACCGCCGCCTTGTTGAGACAAGGTGAGAGCTTGGGAGATGCCAAGAACGCCGGAAACCCTGAGTTTCCCAGTATTTGTGGCAGAAACCGAGACCGCCTGAGCCGGCGCGAGATCAAGAATTGGTGGAAAGGGAGGGACTCGAACCCTCGACCCCGGCATTATGAGTGCCGTGCTCTAACCGGCTGAGCTACCTTTCCATCCGGCTCAAACCCTGGAGTCGGCCCTGGCGGGCCGGGGCTGCATGACCCTTGCGGGGGCGCGATTGTCCCGGTGAGGGTCGGGCCTGTCAATACGAGCCGGATGGCGAGCCGGATATAGGCCGGCGATCTCGATGGATTCATCCGCAGGCGCAAAAGCGCTGCGGGTGGCTCCGTCCCGGAATTTGGCACGGGGTTTCACGCACCGCCGCAAACGCGGGTAAACTCCCTCTATCGGTGCCCCAGAAAGCGCCGCAGGGGAGTCGCTATGCGTGGTATGCAATGGTTGCTGGTCCCGGGGCTGATGCTGGCCGCCGGCACGGCGAATGCGCAGGTGTCCGCGACAGTCACCGCCGCGAGCGACTACGACTTTCGCGGCACCTCGCAGTCCGCCAAGGATCCTGTCTTGCAGGCGAGCCTGGACTATGCCATGGATAACGGCTGGTACGTGGGGGCCTGGGCGAGCAATGTCGATTTCGGGGATGACACCGATTACGAGATCGATCTCTATACCGGATTTTCCGGCGGGAGCGACGGGGGTCTGCTGTGGGATGTCGGGCTGATCTACTACGCCTTTCCCGATTCATCCGAGTACGATTTTTTCGAAGCCTATGGGAGTATCGGCAACGGCTGGCTGGAGGGCAAGCTGTGGTATGCGAATGATTATGGCGGTAACGAGACCGATGGGAACACATCCGCCTTCTACCTGGAAGGCAACGCCACGATTGCGCTGCCGCGGGACTTCTCGCTGCTGCTGCACGTCGGCCTGGCTACGGGCGATTACTGGGATGATGAGTTCGGCGACGATCAGATCGACTATTCGATCGGCGTAGGCTACACCCTGGGCAATTTCGATCTGGCGCTGAAGTATGTCGACACCGAAACCGACATTGTCGAACGCGGCAATGTGCTCAATAACGAGGGCCGTTTCATATTCACCGTCTCCACGACCTTCCCTTGGGGAAATTGATTCCGCAACGGGTCGACGTCGTGACGACTGAAAGGGCTCTGATAACCGGACGGGCTGGCGGGCGGCTGAGAGTGGAATGAGTGGCCGGAATTTACACCGGGAAATCCGTCTCGATGATTCGTCTTTAGTTCAAGGTTTCACGCCAGGCCTGGAACATCAGCACGCCCCACAAGTGCGTATGCCATTTGCGTTGGCCATTGAGGAATTCGCGCCAGATCGTTCGGATCGGTACGGGTTCCAGGTGACCTTCCTCACGCAGACGCCGTTCGTCGAGTTGCGCCTCGGCCCAGTCGCGTAATGGTCCGCGCAGCCAATCCCCCACCGGCGCGCCGAATCCAGACTTGGGACGCTGCACCAGCGGTTCGGGTAGATAGCGTTGCAGCAGACGCTTGGGCAGGTATTTCAATGTGCCTTCGTGCCACTTCAGCGTCATCGGCAGCGACCAGGCGAACTCGACGACACGCCAGTCGAGCAGCGGCGCGCGGGCTTCCAACGCAAATGCCATGCTGGCGCGGTCGACCTTGGTGAGGATGTCCTCAGGCAGGTAGCAGGCGAAGTCCAGAGCCATGAGCGCATCGGCCGGGGTGCCGGTGACCGGCATCGCCGATGGATCGTCGTAGGCGGTAAGGGCGCGGCAGGCGCCGATCACCACGGCTTCGGGACGGCGCCAGCGGCTGACCCGGTTTCGTGCCACGCCTTGCAGCTCCCTGGCAGCCAACTCCGCGCGCAGCGCGGCCAACCCGCCCAGGCGCGCTTGCTCGCCTGGATCGCCGGCCAGGCGAGCCAGAACGGCGCGTGGCAAGCGTGCCAACCAGGCCTCGCTGCGCAGCGTGCGTGCGTAGCGGCGATAGCCAAAAAACAGCTCGTCGCCGCCGTCGCCCGATAGCGCGACGGTGACATGTTGGCGGGCGAGCCGGCACAGCAGCGCAGTGGGCAGTTGCGAGGAGTCGGCGAAAGGTTCGTCGTACATCCCTGCCATATCCGGTACCAGCGCCAGCGCGGCCCGGCCATCAGCTTGCAACTGGCTATGGTCGGTGCCCAGATGTCGGGCGACGGCGGCCGCGTGGGCGCTTTCGTCATGGGCGATGTTGTCAAAGCCGATCGAAAAGCTGCGTACCGGCCGCGACGATCGCGCCTGCATCAGAGCGGTCACCAGCGAGGAATCCGTACCCCCCGACAGGAATGCGCCCAGCGGCACGTCGGCGCGCATCCGTAACGCTGTCGCATCGCCGAGCAAGGCGTCCAAGGCGTCCAAGGCGTCCTCCTCGTCCCCCTCGAAGCCACGAGCGATCGCCTCCTGCTGGCGCTGCAGTGCGCTCCACCAGCGTTGCGGTGCGCCCGCAGGGTCATGGGCGCCGGCGCCAGCGCACACCTGCGGCAGGTCGATGCGCAACAGACATCCAGCCGGCAGCTTGTAGACTCTCCGCAAGATGGCATACGGTGCCGGGATGTAGTTTAGGCGCAGCAGCAGAGCCAGAGCGTCCGGGTTGACCTCCGGGTGCAAGGCCGGATGGGCCCGTAGCGCTGCCAGCTCGCTGCCGAACAGAAACGCGCCGTCTCCAGCCCAGCCATAGTACAACGGCTTCTTGCCGACCCGGTCGCGGGCCAGCCAAAGCACCTGTTCGCGGCGGTCCCACGCGGCCAGGGCGAGCATGCCGTTGCCGGCCGCCAAGGCGGCCGGCACGCTCCATTCGGCGATCGCGGCCAGCAATACCTCGGTATCCGAACGACCGTGGAAAGTATGCCCCAGTGTGGTCAATTCTTCGCGCAGGGCTGCATGATTGTAGATCTCGCCGTTGAATGCGATCACCCAGCGCCCATCGGCCGAGAGCATGGGCTGATGTCCTTCCGGACTCAGGTCGACGATCGACAAGCGACGATGCGACAGCACCACTCCGGCACCCGCATCGGCCCAGGTGCCCTCGTCGTCCGGCCCGCGATGGGCGATGGCCGAGCCCATCCTTTTGCCCAATGCATGCAATGCGTCCGCGTTTGCATTTGCGGCGGGTAACCACGCCCCGGCAATTCCACACATGTATCGCCTCAGACGTCCAAGGCTTCGACAGAGCCGGCAGCCGGCGGCGTGGTGACCGGCTGACCGTTCTGTAGCAGCCACAGCATGATCGCCTTCTGGCGCGCGTAATTGGCACCCACATAGGCGTACACTAGTCCATGCCAGCCGTCGAGGAATCCGCCGCGCAGCAGATAGCCGCGCCAGAAACGCCAGAACGGCGACAGCACCAGCTTGTGCAGCGAGGCGCGTTTGCCGCGTGCGAAATCGTGTTCAGCCATCATCCGCGCATAGCGTTCGGTCTTGGTCAGCTGGTGCTGCAGTGATCGATAGGGATAGTGAATGAGATCGCCGGCAAGCGTGAGCACCGGACCGTCGACACTGACGGATTCGTGGACTTCACGTTGACCGCGCCAGCCGCCGCGGCGGCGGTCGAAGAAGCGCATCAGGCGGTTGGGGTAGGCGTTTCCGTGCCGCAGGAAGCGGCCAAAATAATTGGACATCAGGGTGCAGCGGTAGCCGGCAGCTCCTTTGAAATTCGTCGTGCGCGCGGCCTCGATCGAGGCGCGCAATTCGTCGCCGACACGCTCGTCCGCATCCAGGCAAAGGACCCAATCGTGGCTGGCCTGTTCGACGGCGAACTGCTTCTGACTGCGGTAGCCGTCGAATCGCCGCTGCAGCACCTTCGCCCCCATCGCGCGTGCGATAGCGACGGTCGCGTCGGTGGAGTATGAATCCACCACGATAATTTCGGCACAGAAGCTCAATGACGCCAGGCAATCGCCTATGCGATCGGCTTCGTTGAACGTGATAATGCACGCCGAGATCGGTGGCGGGCTTCCGGAAGCGAATTTTTCAGAGGAAGCGTTGATGGCGGAATACCTGTTGTTCGCGACGGAGCGTTATGCGCTGCCCATCCTGCAGCCCGTGGCTGACGCCTTGCAAACCAGCGGCCAGGGTGTGCATGCCTGGCTGGTGGGCGGCGCCGCCGGCGCGCGGCTGCCGGCACCGGTGCGGATGATCGCCGATGCGCGCGCAGCCGTCGACCTGTGTCCGCGTGCGGTGTTCAGCGCTGCCAACTGGATACCGCCGTTCGTCACGGGGGCCAAGGTTCAGTTGTTCCATGGCTTCAATGTGGAGAAGCGCGCGCCGGCGCGCGGGCATTTTCGGGTGCGCGGCTTGTTCGACCTGTATTGTACCCAGGGCCCGGCAACGACCGGCCCCTTCCGCGAACTGGCCCATCAGGCAGGTTATTTTAAGGTCGTGGAGACCGGCTGGCCCAAGCTGGACCCGCTGTTCGGCCGCGATGATCCGTTGGCCGACCGGCTGCGTGCCGCCGCCGGTGGCCGGCCGGTGGTGATGTTCGCCTCGACGTTCACCCGGCACCTGAGCGCAGCGCCGCATCTGCTCGAGATGATCGCCGCCCAGATTGCCACCGGACGGTGCTACTGGCTGCTGACCCTGCATCCCAAGTGCGCGCCGGAGTGGTTCGAACGCTATCGTGCGCTGGCCGGTAGTCACGCCGAGTTCGTGGAGACCGAGCAGTTGATCAGCGCTCAGCGCGCCGCCGACGTACTGGTTGCCGACACCACCTCGGTGGTCAGCGAGTTCGTGATCCAGCGCAAGCCGGTGGTGACGTTCCGGAATCGGGCGCCCAAGCCGCATATGCTCGATTTCGATGATCCCGCCGTCTTGCCGGCCATGCTGGAGCGTGCGTTCACGCCCGACGCCGCGCTGACCGCGGCATTGGCCGCCTATGCCGACAGCATTCATCCATACCGCGATGGTCAGGCTTCGCAGCGGGTCATCGCGGCAACCGAAGCCTTGCTGGCCGGCGAACTCGGCAATTTACGGCGCAAGCCGCTGGGGTCGCTGTTGCGCGGACTGCAGATACGACGTGAGCTGGGTTACTGGGGGCCGGCTGCCCGTTGACGGCATGGCAGGTTCAGGGGGTCGCGCGCAGGATATCCGCGAGCGTGGTGACCAACTGGTCGATCTGCACCGGCTCGATGATCAGGGGTGGGGACAGGGCGATGATATCGCCCGTGGTGCGGATCAGCACGCCTTTCTCGAACGCAGCGACGAAGACATCGTAGGCGCGGGTACCGGGTGCGCTGCTGCGCGGCTGCAGTTCGATGCCGGCCACCAACCCCAGGTTGCGCACGTCGATGACATGCGGCAGACCGCGCAGTGAATGCACCGCATCTTCCCAGATGCGAGACAGGTCGGCGGCTCGTGTGAGCAGGCCTTCGCGTCGATAGATCTCCAGCGTGGCGAGCGCCGCGGCACAGGCGGCCGGGTGGGCCGAATACGTGTAGCCGTGGAACAGCTCGATCGCATCTTCCGGGGCGTGCATGAACGCGTCATAGATGGACTTGCGCACGAACACCGCACCCATCGGGACGGCACCGTTCGTCAAGCCCTTCGCCGAGGTGATCATGTCGGGAACGACATCGAAATAGTGGGCGCCGAACGGTGTTCCCAAGCGGCCGAAGCCGGTGATGACCTCGTCGAATATCAACAGGATGCCGTGCCTGTCACAGATCGAACGCAAGCGCTGCAGGTAACCCTTGGGCGGCAGGATCACGCCTGCCGAACCGGCAATCGGTTCGACGATGACAGCGGCGATCGTCGAGGCGTCATGCAGGGCCACCAACCGCTCCAGCTCATCTGCCAGATGCACCCCCCACTCGGGCTGGCCGCGCGAGTAGGCATTGTGTTCGATGTCCAAGGTGTGGGAAAGATGATCGACGCCGGGCAGAAGGCTGCCGAAAAATTTGCGGTTGTTGACGATGCCACCGACCGAGATACCGCCGAAACCGACGCCGTGATATCCCTTTTCGCGTCCGATCAGCCGAGTGCGCGCCGCTTCGCCTCGGGAGCGATGATAGGCGATGGCGATTTTCAATGCTGTATCGACCGATTCGGAACCGGAGTTGGTGAAGAACACATGATCCAGATCGCCGGGAACGAGTTCTACCAGCCGATTGGCCAGTTCGAATGCCTGCGGGTGTCCCATCTGGAAGGTCGGCGCATAGTCCAGCGTAGCCAGCTGGCGGCTTACGGCCTCGGTGATTTCCGGGCGGGCGTGGCCGGCGTTGACGCACCATAGTCCAGCGATGCCATCCAGGATCTGCCGGCCGTCGTCGGTCCAGTAGTGCATGCCCTGGGCGCGCGCCAGCAGCCGCGGATGGGCCTTGAAGCGGCGATTCGCCGTGAACGGCATCCAGAACGCATCCAGGGTTGCGGGCGTCGGCACGGTGGGTATGGTCATGGCCTGTGGGAGATCGAGCAGGTGGCGGAAAGTCCGAGCGGGAGAATTCGCGGCGAGACGACTCGGGGGTGATGATACGCTATGCGCCGAAGGCCGATATCGCGCAGACGGGTTTCCAGGGATGAGTCTGGCGACATGATCGGCCGGTATTGCCTATATTTCGGAACGGGCGGGCCGTTTCCCGCATCCCTCGACCCAAGAAAGGCCGGTAGACTTACGGATCCAGTCGTCGGGGCTGCCCCCGGATCGCCATCATGAAAGTTACCGTAGCCGCTACACAATTCGCCGCCGGCGAAGATCGCCGCGCCAACCTCGACAGCGCCGAACGGTTGGTCCGTCAGGCCGCCGCCGCGGGCGCGAACATCATCCTGATGCAGGAATTATTCGAAACACTCTATTTCTGCAAGGGCCACGATCCGGCCAATTTCGAACTGGCGCTGCCGATCACCGAGAATCCCGCCGTGCAGCGGTTTCAGGCGCTGGCGCGCGAGTTGAATGTGGTCCTGCCGGTCAGCATGTACGAACGCGCCGGCAACGTATTCTACAACAGCGTGGCGGTCGTGGATGCGGACGGGACGCTGCTGGGCGTATATCGCAAGGCCCATATTCCCGAAAGCCCGGGCTATCACGAGAAATTCTATTTCTCGCCTGGGGATACGGGCTTCAAGGTCTGGCGCACGCGCTTCGGGACGATCGGCGTGGCGATCTGCTGGGACCAGTGGTTCCCGGAGTCTGCGCGCGTCATGGCCTTGATGGGTGCAGAGATGCTGTTCTATCCCACGGCCATCGGCTCGGAGCCGCAGGATTCGGGCATCGATTCGCGCGACCATTGGCAGCGTGCGATGCAAGGGCATGCAGCCTCGAACGTGATGCCGGTGGTGGCGTCGAATCGCATCGGCATCGAGCGAGGGGGATCGTGGGAAGTTACTTATTACGGCTCTTCCTTCATTGCCGATCATGTCGGTGCGATCGTTGCACAGGCGCCGCGTGCGGGCGAAAGCATGGTCACTGCCTGTTTCGATCTGGAACAGATTCGTACCTATCGGCGTGCCTGGGGCGTGTTTCGCGACCGGCGTCCCGATCTATACGGTCCGATCATGACACTCGACGGCAGGCAATGAGTCTGTCGGCTGCTCGACACGCCGGCCGCCGCGCCGTGGCGGCGGCAAACCGGTAGTACCCATGCAATTCTTTGCTTCCTGTCCCCCCGGCGTTGCCGATCTGACCGCCGCGGAACTGCGCGAGTGCGGCGCGGCTCGCACGCGCGAGTTCAAGCTGGGTGTGCAATTCGACGGAGAACTGGAGAGCGCCTATCGTGCCTGCCTGTGGTCACGCACCGCGAGCCGCGTGCTGTTGCCGCTCGGGACCTTTCCCGCCGCGACCGCAGAGGCTCTTTACGAGGGTGTGGGGTCGATCGATTGGGGCGGGCATCTCGATGCTGCCGGCAGCTTGGCGATCGAATTCGGTGGTGCCTCCAGCGGTATTACGCATACACATTACGGCGCATTGAAGGTCAAGGATGCGATCGTGGATCAGTTCCGGGCCCGTACGGGGCAGCGTCCATCGATCGATCTCGATCGGCCGGACATCCGCATCGACGTACGTCTGGATCGCGAACGCGCGACTGTCAGCCTGGATTTGTCAGGTGAGAGCCTGCATCGGCGCGGCTACCGCGTGCGCGGCGTGGCGGCACCCCTGAAGGAGAATCTGGCGGCTGCCATGCTGATGCGTTGCGGCTGGCCGGCGATGGTGGCGCTGGCGGCGAGTACAGCGGTGCCGGTTGGCGCGGAGCCGGGCATGCAGTCAGGATCTGCTCCCTTGCCGCTACCGGACGGTGGAGGATCGGACCTGGCTTTCGTCGATCCTCTGTGCGGCTCGGGCACCCTGGTGATCGAGGCGGCGCTGATCGCATTGGACATCGCCCCGGGCTTGTTGCGCCGGCGTTTCGGCTTCACCGGCTGGCGCGGGCATGACCGGGTGCTGTGGCAGCGTTTGGTCGAGGAGGCGCGCGCGCGACGCACGGCCGGCCGTACGCATCGTATCGGCTTGTATGGCTACGACAGCGATGCCGGTGCGGTCCGGGCGGCGAACGAGAATGTCGAACGGGCCGGGTTGCGCGACGTGGTGCGCATCGAGCGCCGCGAACTGGCGCGCCTGGTCCGGGAGAGTGGGGCGGCGCAGGGACTGTTGGCGACCAACCCGCCCTATGGCGAGCGCATCGGCGAGCAGGCGCAACTGCAGCCGTTGTACGAAACCTTGGGCAGACAGCTGCGTGAACATTTCGAGGGCTGGAAGGCCGCCGTGCTGACGGGCAATCCACCCCTGGCGAAGGCGATCGGTATCGAGGCGCGGCGCACCCATACCTTGTTCAATGGACGTATCGAATGCCGGCTGCTGCGTTTCGATGTCCTGCCGGCACAGTACCGTTCGCGCGAGAAGTCCGCAACGCCGCTGGAGGAGATTCTGGCGCGGCCGGGTGCACAAATGTTCGCGAACCGTCTGAGCAAGAATCTCAAGACGATGGGCGATTGGGCACGCCGCGAATCGATCGATTGCTTCCGCATCTACGACGCCGACATGCCGGAATATGCCTTCGCGATCGATTGGTACGGGGATGGTGAGGGCAACCGATGGGCCGTTGCGCAGGAATATGCGCCGCCCCGGACGGTCCAGCCGCAGGCTGCGCGCCAGCGTCGCCAGGAAGCGCTGGCGGTGATATCGAGGGTACTGGACATTCCCGCCGAACGGCTCTTCGTGCGTGAACGGCGCCGCCAGAAGGATGGTGCGCAATATGAGAAAGTCGCACACGAACGCGAATTCGAGATCGTTCGTGAACAGCCCTATCGATTTGCGGTCAATTTCAGTGATTATCTCGATACCGGCCTGTTCCTGGATCATCGGCTCACGCGGCGTTATCTCGGAGCGCTGGCGCGCGGAAAGCGCTTCCTGAATTTATTCGCTTACACCGGCGCAGCGACGGTATATGCCGTCGGCGGCGGCGCCGTGGCCTCCACGACGGTGGATATGTCGCATACCTACCTGGACTGGGCCAGGCGCAATCTGGCGCTCAACGGCCTGACCGGCCCCGCACATGAGTTTATACAGGCCGACTGTATGGCCTGGCTGGCGCAGCAGAGCGAGTCTTCCCCCTGGAAACGGCCGCGATCCACGCATACGGATCCCTGGGCCCGAGCGCAACTTCGGTATGGGTCGCAGTCTGGCGACGAATCGAAATTCCAGGAGAGGGTGCAGCAATGGGATCTTATGTTCATCGATCCGCCAACCCACTCGCGTTCCAAGCGTATGGAAGGTGACTTCGATGTCCAGCGTGACCATGTAGAGCTGCTGAGGATGGCGGCTAATCTGCTGGCACCGGACGGCGTCATTGTATTTTCCAATAATTATTCCCGCTTTCGGCTGGATGCGCAGGCGCTTGCCGGCTTCGATATCGAGGATATCGGTCCCAAGACCCTGCCGCGCGACTTCGCGCGCAATCCCCGCATCCATTCCTGCCATATCCTGCGTTTTCACTCGGTGAAATGAGCTCAAGCGTGTCTGCGCAGCGGTGCTCCCGCAACAGGGACTGCGGGTATACCGGATTGATATGAGGGGTCGATTACCGCAAAATCACAGGTTCCTTGCCCCTGTCCAGATTATTTCGAGCGGATCATTGATGTCCGTCGACGGGCTCGTGGCGGTCATAATGTTTTTCATCATTTCGAAGTACCTGTATGAGCGGTGATTCCTTCCAGGTCCAGTTCCATCCCAGACTGGGCATCGTCATCTACGACCCGGTGGCGCAGATGGGGCTGGCGCGTGAGCAGATGCGTCTGTTCAAATTAGGCGCGATGAGTGCGAGTACCTTCGTACGCAGCATCGTGAGCAAGGACATCGTGGCCTGCGAAGACCAGACGATGGCCGAGCATGCCGACGAGGTGGACGCCTACCGGACGGCGCGCAGCCGCCGCCGCAAGCCCTACTGCGAACAATGCCGGCGTCATTTCGGTTCGGTGGACTTCACGGTTTGCGGCGAGTGTCATGCGATCCGCTGCACCTGCGGCACCTGCGGTTGTGCCTCGAGTTCCCGCCGGCGCAAGGCCGCCTGAACAAGGCTGCTTGAAGACGCAGGCCGCCCGAAAAGGTACGGGTTCATCTCTTCGCCGCATGGCCCGCCGACGAATCCGGCGCCTTGGTTTCCCGAACCACCTATGATGAACCTGTTTCGTGTCTTTACGATCGAAGCGGCGCATCGCCTGCCGAATGTACCGGCGGGGCACAAGTGCGCGCGCCTGCACGGTCACTCCTTCCGCATCGAATTGCACCTGCGCGGCACAGTGGACGCGCATACAGGCTGGGTGATGGATTTCGCCGATGTGCGTGCGGCCTTCCAGCCGGTCTATGATCAACTGGATCACCATTATCTGAACGACATCCCGGGATTGGAGAATCCGACCAGCGAGAATCTGGCGCGCTGGGTGTGGGCGCAGACGCATCCCCGGCTGCCGTTGCTGCACAAAGTCATCATCCACGAGACCTGCACCAGCGGTTGCGAGTATCAAGGTCCCCGATAGCGGCCGACCGGAAACATTGGGTCGCAAGACGCCCAGGCCTTGCGGCAGGCCGCTCTCCGGCTCAGAGCAGATCGCGCAGCCGATACCAGAGCATCGCCAGCATCAGTGCCGGTGTCCGCAACAGCCGGCCGCCCGGGAAGCGGCGATGCCGCAAGCGGGAGAACACATCGAAGCGTTCGGCCTGGCCGGCGATCGCTTCCGCGATCAGCCGCCCGGCCAAGCCGGTCAGCGCGATACCGTGGCCGGAGAATCCCTGCAGATAATAGATATGGGGAGCCAGGCGCCCGAAGTCCGGCGCACGGTTCAGGGTGATATCCACGAAACCGCCCCAGGCATGCTCGATGCGCAGATCCGCCAGTTGCGGGAAGACCTGCAGCATACGCTTGCGGGTCGCGCGCGCCGTATCGAAGGGATCATGCCCCGAATAGCTCACGCGTCCGCCGAACAGCAACCGGTCATCCTGGGAACGGCGGAAATAGTCGAGCACAAAATTGATGTCCGCCACGGCGATGTTTTCACGCAGCAACTGGCGCATGCGTTCCTCGCCGAGCGTCTGAGTGGCGATGATGTAAGTTGCCACCGGCATGATACGCGCCCGCAGGGCGGGTACCAGTCCGTCGAGATAGGCGTTGCAGCACAGCGCCACCTGGCGAGCCCTGACCCGGCCGCCGGTGGTGACGAGCGTGGCGGGATCCGCAAGGTCCAGCGAGACGACTTGGGTGTGTTCGTGAAGGCGTGCACCGGCCGCTTGCGCGGCTGCCGCCAGGCCGAGCGTATAGTTCAAGGGATGCAGATGGCCGCTGCCGCGATCGAGCACTCCGGCGCAGTAGCGTTGCGTAGCCAGCAGTGCCTCGACACCACTGCGTTCCAGGAACTCCAATTGCGAATATCCGTAGCGATCCTGCAACGTTCGCATGTCCTGCTGTAGTTCATCGCGCTGGCGGGGCTTGACTGCGACATGCAGGTGACCCCATTGCAGATCGCAATCGATCGCATGGCGGCGTACCTGCTCGCGCAGCAGATCGAGGGCTTCCAGAGACATGTCCCACAAACGGCGTGCGTCCTGTTCGTCCATCTGTTGCTCGAGCACCTGCTGGCCGCAGGCATACCCGGCGATCGCCTGGCCGCCACTGCGTCCCGAGGCACCCCAGCCGATGCGGTGCCCTTCCAACAGGGCGACGCGATAGCCGCGTTCCGCCAGGTGCAAGGCGGTCGAACAGCCGCTGATTCCACCGCCGACGACACAGACATCGACCTCTATATCGTCCCCGAGGGGCGGATGAGCGGGGCCTGGATTGGCGGTGGCGGCGTAGTACGAAGAGACGTGGTCGTCGGACATGAGGATCGGAGTATGGAGACGGCAGCATAACGACTGGTGGGCCAAGCCGGCAAGCGGCCGGCTGTCGCGTGCAGCCGTCTGGAACGGTTGCGTCACGAAAAACTCTGTTCAGACGTGACGGCGGGATCTGTGCTTAAATGATCTGTGTTGCGGGCGTCCTCTTTATCGCCCGTTGAAGATGCCAAACGTGCCGACACGCAAACCCCTTATTGGTATTCCAGCCGATCGACGCCTGCTGGGCAATCATTACTTCCACTGCGTGGGAGAGAAATATATTCAAGCCGTGGTGCAGGGTGCCGGCGCACTGCCTGTGCTCATCCCGTCGTTGGGCGAGGGGCTGGGCGACATGAACGAACTGCTGGAAAACTTCGATGGCATCCTGCTGACCGGCAGCCCCTCGAACGTGGAGCCGTATCGCTACCAGGGTCCGGCAAGCGCGCCGGGTACGCTGCACGATACCCATCGTGATTCGACGACGCTGGAAATGATTCCTGCGGTAGTCGCTGCCGGCTTGCCGCTGTTGGCGATCTGCCGAGGCTTCCAGGAGATGAATGTCGCCTTCGGGGGGAGCTTGTGGCAGAACCTCCATGAGGCCGGGTTGCGCGATCATCGCGAAGATCCGCAAGCGCCTCTGGATATGCAGTACGGTCCGGCGCACGAGGTTGAGCTGGTGCCGGAGGGGTTGCTGCATCGACTGGCCGGCGCGGCGCGGCTCAAGGTCAATTCGCTGCATACCCAGGGTGTGCAACGGCTGGGCGATGGCCTGGAGGTCGAGGCACGTGCCGTCGGCGACGGCCTCGTCGAAGCGTTTCGCGTACGCAACGCGCCGGGCTTCGCATTGGGCTTGCAGTGGCATCCTGAGTGGAAGTTTCAGGACAACCCGTTTTCACGCGCCTTGTTTGCGGCCTTCGGCGAGGCGGCCAGGGCACGCGTGCGTGGGAGTATTCCTCAGGGCATCTATTCATGAGCGTCATCCAGCAATTCTTCAAGGAACATGCGATCTCCGAGGTCGAGGCGGTCATCCCCGACATGGCCGGTGTGGCACGCGGCAAGATCATGCCGGCGGAAAAATTCGCGGAGGAGGAGGGTACGCGCCTGCCGGAAAGCATTTTTCTGCAGACGGTCACCGGCGATTACCCGGACGATGAGCGCGCGATCAACCCCTCGGAGATCGACATCGTGCTGAAAGCCGATCCGGCTACGATCCGTGTCGTTCCCTGGGCTGCCGAACCCACCGCCCAAGTGATCCATGACAGTTACTATTCCGACGGCAAGCCGGTGACGATGGCGCCGCGCTATGTTTTGCAGCACGTGCTCGAGCTGTACGCCCAGCGCGGCTGGGATCCGGTCGTGGCTCCTGAACTGGAGTTCTTCCTGGTCGAGCCGAACGTCGACTCGGACTATCCGCTGAAGCCTCCGATCGGCCGCTCGGGTCGTCCCGAGATCGGACGGCAGGCCTATTCGATCGCGGCGGTGAACGAGTTCGATCCCCTGTTTGACGACATGTATGCGTTCTGTGAGGCCCAGGACATCGAGATCGATACCTTGATCCACGAGGACGGGGCCGCGCAGATGGAGATCAATCTGCTGCATGGAGACGCACTATCCCTGGCGGACCAGGTGTTTCTGTTCAAGCGCACGGCCCGCGAGGCGGCGATGCGTCACAAGATGTACGCAACGTTCATGGCCAAGCCGATGGCGCGCGAACCGGGCAGTGCGATGCACATTCACCAGAGCATCGTGGATCGCCGCGACAGGCTGAACATTTTCAGTGATGCCGAAGGACGTCCATCGCCGCTGTTCTATGCTTATATCGGCGGGTTGCAGCGCTACCTGCCGGCGGCGATGTCCCTGTTTGCTCCGAACGTGAATTCCTACCGGCGCATCACTCGCCACTATTCCGCGCCGATCAATACCCAGTGGGGCCATGACAACCGCACTGCCGGCCTGCGGGTGCCGGTGTCGAGTCCGGTTTCCAGAAGGGTCGAGAACCGTATCGCCGGAGCCGATGCCAATCCTTATCTGGCGATCGCCGCCTCCCTGGCCTGCGGCTATCTGGGCATGATCGAGGGACTCAAGCCCAGCGATCCCATCGCCGGCAGCGCCTATGACCTGCCGTTCACCCTGCCGCGAAACATTGAGGATTCCCTGCGGCTGCTGCGGGACTGCCGGCCGCTGATCGACATTCTGGGCGAACGCTTTGTGCTGGCGTACGCGGCGGTCAAGGAAACCGAGTACGAAACCTTCCTGCAGGTGATCAGTTCCTGGGAACGTGAGCATCTGCTGCTGAACGTCTGAGTGGAAGCCCGTAAAGGAGCCTGCCCGGTATTCCTTGCATCGCCGTCTATCCGCACGGGCACGAGTGCGTTACGCTTTATCGTGAACAGGCTGAGCCGGTACCGGTGCAAGATGCCCGGTCCATCCGAACATCACGGGAGATTTTTGGCGATGAACAACTCACAGCGCGTCGCACTGACGGTTGTGTCCGCGGCGCTGGCGCTGGGGAGCTGCGGTCAGAAGCAGGACGCCCGACAGGCGGAAGAAACCGGCGCCGCCGGGATGGAAGAGAAGGTTCTGCACGTCTTCAATTGGTCGGATTATATCGCCGAAGACACCATCAAGAATTTCGAAGCGCAGACCGGTATCAAGGTCACCTATGACGTGTTCGATTCCAATGACGTACTGGAGACACGGCTGCTGGCGGGCAACTCCGGCTTCGATGTGGTCGTGCCTTCGGCGTCCTTTCTGGAGCGCCAGATCAAGGCGGGCGTATTCCAGAAGTTGGACAAGAACCAGATTCCGAACCTGAAGAACATGGATCCGGATATCGAGCAGCAGGTGGCACTGCATGATCCGGGCAATCAATACTCGGTCACCTACATGTGGGGTACGACGGGGCTTGGTTATAACCCGGAAAAGATCAAGGCGGTCCTGGGCGATGTTCCGCTGGACAGCCTGGATTACCTGTTCGATCCGCAAAAGGCCGCCGGATTCAAGGACTGTGGGATCTCGGTACTCGATGCACCCGACGAGTTGCTCAAGATCGTACTGGCCTGGATGGGACGTGACCCCAATAGCGAGAAGGAAGATGATCTGAAGGCGGCCGAAGAGAAGCTGATGGCCATACGGCCGCTGATTCGCAAGATCCATTCTTCGCAATACATCGAGGATCTGGCGAACGGCGATATCTGCCTGGCGCTGGGTTGGAGCGGTGACATCCTGCAGGCGCGTGATCGAGCCGAGGAGGCGGGCCGGGGCGTGGAGGTCGAATATGTCATCCCGAAGGAAGGCACGATCATCTGGTTCGATATGCTGGCTATTCCGGCGGATGCCAAGCACCCGCGCAACGCCCATGCCTTCATTAATTACCTGATGGATCCGCAGGTTGCAGCGAGAAATTCCAATTTCGTCAATTATGCGAACGCCAATGCGGCTTCGCTGGAATATCTGGATGATGCCGTCAAGAACGATCTGGGTATCTATCCGCCGCCTGAGGTGAAAGCCAAGCTGTTTCCGTCGCTGGCTTACAGCGAGGGATTCCAGCGACTCATGAACCGCATGTGGACCCGGTTCACGACGGGGCGCTAACGCCTCCCTGGCGGGCCGTCTAGTGATAGGTAGTCTTCGCCCATGGCCCTTGCCTGCCGTGCCTTCGGATTCACGGTAGGCAAGGGCCATGGGCTGAGACTACAGTCCGCCGATCGGGCGGCCAAGACCTGATCAAGCTTGATTCCGAGGCACGGTAGTCGAGGATCATGAGCGGAATTTTCTATCCCGAAGCGCGTGCCGTTCTTGAATAATCATTTCAATTAATCAACGGTGTTTCATGGCGAGCAATGCGCGCCCTCAGCCGGTGCTTCCTCCCTGGAGCGATCCCCAGTCGGAACCTTACGTGCGTATCGAGCACGTCACAAAAAAATTCGGTGAATTTCCGGCCGTCAATGATGTTTCACTGAAAATCTACAAGAAGGAATTGTTTTGCCTGCTGGGCGGTTCGGGCTCCGGCAAGACCACTCTGCTGCGTATGCTGGCGGGATTCGAGGAACCGACCAGCGGCAGAATCTTCATCGATGGAGTCGACATGACCGGCGTGCCGCCGTATGAGCGGCCGGTGAACATGATGTTCCAGTCCTATGCGCTGTTTCCTCATATGAGTGTGGAACAGAACGTGGCATTCGGACTGAAGCAGGACCGGATTCCCAAGGCGCAGATCACCGAGCGGGTGGCCGACATGCTGAACCTGGTGAAGCTCTCGCAGTTCGCCCGGCGCAAGCCGCACCAGCTTTCGGGCGGGCAGCGCCAGCGCGTCGCTCTGGCGCGCTCCCTGGTGAAGCGGCCCAAGCTGCTGCTGCTGGATGAGCCGCTGGGGGCGCTGGACAAGAAGCTGCGCGAACACACCCAATTCGAACTGGTGAACCTGCAGGAAAAGCTAGGTGTCACTTTCGTGGTCGTGACCCATGATCAGGAAGAGGCGATGACCTTATCGACGCGTATCGGCGTGATGAATCAGGGGGAGATCGTCCAGGTCGGCAGTCCCAAGGACATCTACGAATATCCCAATAGCAAATTCGTCGCGGAGTTCGTCGGCAACGTCAATATGTTTCAGGGCCGGCTGATCGAGGATGAGCCGGATCATGTGCGAATCGACAGTCCTGAAATCGGCGCTACGATCTACGTCGATCATGGCGTCAGCTCGGCGCCGGATGCCGTGGTATGGGCGGCGATCCGGCCCGAGAAAATGCTCATCGGTATCGAAAAGCCCGTGCAGCAGGACAATGTCGCCCGCGGCGTGGTCAAGGAGATCGCCTATCTCGGCGACATGTCCGTGTATCTGGTGCAGTTGGATTCCGGGAAGATCGTGCGCGTGACCCAGCCGAACGTGTATCGGCATGCGGACGATCTGGTGACCTGGGATCAGACCGTGTACCTGTCCTGGCACGCCTCCAGCGCCGTGGTGCTGGGCAAGTGAGCAGGGGATCGCCGGGCATTCATCGGTACGTTGCAGGGGGGCAGGCGCTCGTACGTGCCGTGCGAGATCTGCCGGCCTGCCGCTGGGTGCGCACGCGCCTTTTGCACCAGGGAACAGGGGGCCGTACCGCGGTGATCGCCGTGCCGTACCTGTGGCTGCTGCTGTTCTTTATCGTGCCCTTCGTCATCGTTCTGAAGATCGCATTCTCCGAAACGCAGATTGCCCTGCCGCCTTATCAGCCGCTGCTGTACTGGACCCGGGACCGGGTGCTGGAGATCAAGCTCAATATAGGCAACTTCCTGTTCCTGCTGGAAGACGATCTGTACTGGAAAGCCTACCTGAATTCGATCAAGGTCGCGGCCGTGTCGACGCTGTTGTGCCTGTTGCTGGGTTATCCGATGGCTTACGCGATTGCACGGGCCCGCGCCACCTGGCGCATCATTTTGTTGATGATGGTGGTGCTGCCCTTTTGGACCTCGTTCCTGCTGCGGGTATATGCCTGGATCGGTATCCTCAAGAACAATGGGTTGATCAATAATTTTCTGATGTGGATGGGCGTCATCGATCAGCCTATCGTGATGCTGCAAACAGACTTTGCGATCTATGTCGGCATCGTCTATTCCTATCTACCGTTCATGGTCCTGCCGCTGTATGCAGTCCTGGAGAAAATGGATCTGACCTTGCTCGAGGCGGCGGCGGACCTGGGCAGTCGTCCATTTCGCTCCTTTTTGACGATCACTCTGCCATTGTCCATGCCCGGTGTCGTGGCCGGCTCCATGCTGGTGTTCATTCCCGCGGTCGGTGAATTCGTAATTCCCGCCTTGCTGGGCGGCCCGGATACGCTGATGATCGGCAAGGTCTTGTGGACTGAATTCTTCAGCAATCGTGACTGGCCGGTCGCCAGCGCCGTGGCGATCGCATTGCTGGCGCTGCTGGTCGTGCCGATCGCGTTTCTGCAGCGATCACAAAGGGCACAGGAAGGCAGGTTCTAGTCATGTCGCCGCGCCTTCCTTTTTTTCGCCTGAGCGCCCTGGTCTTCGGTTTCGCGTTTCTGTACATCCCGATCCTGTCTTTGATCGTATATTCGTTCAACAAGTCGCGGCTGGTGACTGTCTGGGGCGGATTCTCCACCGAATGGTACGTACGGCTGTTCAGCAACGAGCAGATTCTGAACGCCGTCTGGCTGTCCTTGAAGATTGCGGCCGTCAATGCCACGGGAGCGGTCATCCTCGGAACGCTGGCCGGATTGGCCTTGACCCGTATGGGCGGGTTCAGGGGCCGGACCTTGTTGTCGGGTATGACGACGGCACCGCTGGTGATGCCGGATGTGATCACGGGCTTGTCCTTGTTGCTGCTGTTCGTCGCCATGGAGCAGCTGCTGGGCTGGCCGCAGGGTCGAGGTGTCACGACGATCACGATCGCACACATGACCTTGACGCTGGCCTATGTCACGGTCATCGTGCAGTCGCGTCTGTCGACCCTGGATGATTCACTGGAAGAGGCGGCCATGGATCTCGGTGCGCGCCCAGCCACGATTTTTTTCGTGATCACCCTGCCGATCATTGCGCCTGCGCTCCTGGCGGGCTGGCTGCTGGCGTTCACGATTTCGCTGGACGACCTGGTGATCGCCAGTTTCGTTTCCGGCCCGGGTTCGAGTACCCTGCCGATGGTGATTTTCTCGAAGGTGCGCCTGGGTGTGAGTCCGGATATCAACGCGCTGGCGACCATCATGGTGGCGTTGGTGACCCTCGGTGTCGTCATTGCCGGTATCCTGATGGCTCGCCGGGAGGCGCGGCGTCAGCGCGACATCCAAATGGCAGCCGGCTAGGATCCGCCGGTTACGCGGTGGCACCAGCGATGCCATGCAGGGCGCCGATGGATGTCCGGCGCAGAAGCCTCGAGATTGGAGCAGGCCCATGAAGAATTCGACTCGCTTGAATCATCCGCCGATCGTTGCCGTGGCGACGGACAATCGGCCGCTGGTGGCGCCGATCTACCAGTCCGTCAAGTTCACATTCGATGATGTCGTTCAGACGCAGCGCCACTCGCGCGGCGAGCGTGAAGGGTTCGCCTATTCGCGGGTATCGAATCCGACCTTGCAGCAACTGGAACTGACCCTGGCACAGTTGCAGGGTCGTGACGCCTGTCTGTTGACCGCATCGGGGGTTGCGGCAGTCAACCTTGCCATGTTGTCTCTATGCAAGCAGGGCGATCATGTAGTGTCGTTCGCCGAACTCTACCAGCCGACACGCTACATGATCCGGCGCCTGCTGGGACGCTATGGCGTATCCCACACGATTCTGTCGCTGGAGGATATCGAGGGTATCGAGCAACTGCTGGCGTCCACGCCGACTCGGCTGGTGATGTTCGAATCGCCGAGCAATCCGGTCCTGAAGATTGCGGATATCGGGCGTATCACGGCCGCGGCCCGTGCTCACGGCGCGCTCACGGTCATGGATAATACGTTCGCAGGATTCCATAACCACGGGCAGTTCGATATCGACGTGTATGTGCACAGTCTCACCAAATATGCGGGGGGACACGGCGATGTCATGGGCGGCGCGGTGATCGCCCGGCAGGAACTCATCGACGCCATGCGCACGGATTTCATCGTCATGGGTGCGACGCTGGATCCGCATGCGGCCTTCCTGATCCAACGAGGAATGAAGACCTATGCGCTGCGTTACGAGCGGCAATGCGACAATGCCTCGAAGGTGGCGCGTTGGCTGGCGTCGCAACCCGGCGTGGCGCGTGTGCGTTATCCGGGTCTTGCCGCACATCCGCAATATGCGCTTGCACGGGCGCAGATGCATGATTTCGGGACCGTCGTGACCGTGGATTTGGAGGGCGGTGAGACGGCTGTGAACCGCTTCTCGGAGGCCTTGCGCCTGTTCACGATCTCGGCCAGTCTGGGTTCGACCGAATCGCTGGTGCAGCCCGGCCGGTTGATGTGGCCGTCGGATCTGGATGCGATACAGCGCCAATGGGCCGAAATCACGGCGGCGACGATGCGTTTGTCCATCGGCATCGAAGATGTCGAAGATCTGCTCGAGGATATGCGGCAGGCGCTGCATCAGGCCGGGCGGGCAGCGCCTGTATAGTTCTGGATCAACAGCGAGGCGGTTCAGAAGCTGCCGAACACGTGTACCCGATGCCGATGATAGGGTAGCACCTCCAGTACGTCGCCTTCCTGCAGACGTTGCTGAATCTCACGCCACCACTGCGCCGTCATGACCTCGCCGTGCACCTCGAGGAAGACCGTTTTCAGGCGCTCGTCGAAGCCCAGGAAGTTGATGAATGTCTCCGGGAATACGTCATTCTCATTGACGTGAAACCAGGCCTCCGCGCGCATCTCGTCCTCCTCATGGCGGGCTTGCGGCACCTCCCGGAAGCGGCAGTCGGAGACCGCGCAGAGTTCGTCGTAGTCATAAAAAATCACACGTCCGTGGCGCGTCACGCCGAAATTCTTGAGCAGCAGATCCCCGGCAAAAATGTTGGTGACGGCCAGGTCGCGTATGCATTGGCCGTAATCGAGCACCGCCAGTTCGGCGTCTCGCGGTGAGGCGTCACGAAGATACAGGTTGAGCGGAGTCATGCGGCGCTCGATATACATATGGCCGATGACCAGTTCGTCTCCCTCGAAATGAACCGTATTGGCCGCTTCGTTATTCAATTCCTCCAGCACGGCTGCGGAAAAGCGGGCCACGGGAAACTTCAGGCGCTTGAACTCCTGGGCATCGACCAATCGCCCGGCCCGGTCATGTTTGAACACCAATTCGTATTTCTGCAGGACCTCCTCCCTCAGGACGTTCTTGGGATAGGCGAAGCGGTCGCGAATGATCTTGAAGACCACATCGTAGGAGGGCAGCGTAAAGCAGATCATCACCAAACCCCGCTCCCCCGGCGCATGTATGAACTGATCTTCACTTTGTTGCAGATGCCGGAACAGTTCTCGATAGCGTTCGGTCTTGCCCTGTTTGGCTCGACCTAGGACGGTATAAAGCTCGCTGACGGCCTTGAGCGGCAGGATGCTTTTCAGAAATACGACCGCCTGCCCCACATGGGTCAGATCCGCATGGAAGTAGGAGCGGGTGAAGCTGAACAGGATACTGACGGTGTCCTCATCCATCATGACGGCATCGATGACGATGCCACTGTCGGAGTTTTTCAGGGCCAGCACGAACGGGCGCATCCAGCCAGGACCGCTGATGCGGCCGACGACATAGGCGCGGGTCATCTGAAAGAACACCGTGCGAATGAATTCGATCTGCGTGACCTGCAGCGGCGGCTGCGAGGCGGTGGCATCCCGTTCGAGCTGTGCGCGTACTTCGTTCGTGATGATCTGGATGCTGCGTTCGAAATCCACATAAGGAGTACGGAATCGATACTCGGTCAGTACATCCTCGAACAACAGCTCCAGGGAGCCGCGATTCACATATACGGAGGTCTGAATTTGTGCGGTGATCGCCGCTATGGGGTCGAAATCCAGGGCAACGAACTCGACGGCAGCGTCGACGCCGACCGTGCCGAAGGTTCTGCGCGTGACGGAGTTGAAGAAAGTCTTGTCGAATTCGCGGTCGGGCAGGGTTTCGATGAGCATGGTGAAGCGGCGCTTGATACTGCTCCATACTGCGCGCTCGTTCACGTCCTCGCCAAGCCGGTTGCGCATCTGGGCGACGGCGCGATTGACGCATTTCTCGTACAGTTCGATGCGCTCCACTGCATCACGCTGGCTGCCGCGCCAGTCGCGCTCCTCGAATCGGTGGGGCGCACGCCGGGTGATTGCGCGGTATTCGGTATTGTAGTCGGCGAACGCCCGGGCCAGGGCCGAGGCGCATTGCTCCACCAGGAGGTCTCGCGGAGAGTTGCCCGGCGGCAGGGGAAGGCTGGAGGATTCGATTATGGACGACATGGCGGATTATCGATCATCTGCCCTTGGTCTTCGATAACAATCGTCACACGAACCTTTCGTGGATCTCTGCAAAAAGATACGGGGCGCACGCGGCGCCCCGTATCGAATCGACAACCGAGGCCCGAAATACGTGCCTCGGAACGAGCGGCCGCAGCCGTGGATCATAGATTGCGAATCAGCGCATCGCCGAATTCGCTGCACTTCACTTCCTTGGCTCCTTCCATGAGGCGGGCGAAGTCATAGGTCACCGTCTTCTGGGCAATGGTTCTGTCCATGGCGGTGATGATGGCATCGGCTGCCTCGACCCAGCCCATATAGCGCAACATCATTTCGCCGGACAGGATCACTGAGCCGGGATTGACCTTGTCCATGTTCGCATACTTCGGTGCCGTGCCGTGCGTGGCCTCGAATACCGCGTGACCGGTGACGTAGTTGACATTGCCGCCCGGGGCGATGCCGATGCCGCCGACCTGCGCCGCAAGGGCGTCGGAGAGATAATCGCCGTTGAGGTTCATGGTTGCGATGACGTCGAATTCCTCGGGACGGGTCAATATCTGCTGCAGGGTAATGTCCGCGATGGCATCCTTGATGATGATCTTGCCGGCTTTTACGGCTGCATCCTGTTCTTCATTCGCGGCCTTTTCGCCCTTGGCGGCCTTGGTGCGCTCCCATTGATCCCAGGTGTAGGTCTGGTCGGCGAATTCCTTCTCCGCCAGTTCGTACGACCAATTGCGAAAGCCGCCTTCCGTGAACTTCATGATATTGCCCTTGTGCACGATCGTCACGCTCTTGCGCTGGTTGGCGATCGCGTACTCGATGGCGGCGCGGAACAGGCGCGCCGTGCCTTCCTGGGAGACTGCCTTGATGCCGATACCGGAGGTATCCGGGAAGCGGATCTTGGCGTACTGTTTCGGGAAGGTTTGTTTGAAAAGTTCCAGGAACTTCTTGTTCTCCGGTGAACCGGCCTCGAATTCGATGCCGGCATAGATGTCTTCGGTGTTCTCGCGGAAGATCGCCATGTCCACTTTCTCGGGCGCCTTGACGGGAGAAGGTACGCCTTTGAACCAGCGTACCGGGCGCAGACAGACATACAGGTCGAGCATCTGGCGCAATGCGACATTCAAGGAACGGATGCCTCCGCCGATCGGCGTCGTCAGGGGGCCCTTGATCGACACCAGGTATTCGCGGCAGGCGGCGACGGTTTCGTCGGGCAGCCAGGTATTGAACAGATCGTTGGACTTCTGGCCTGCATAGACTTCCATCCACTGGATCTTGCGCTTGTCACCATAGGCTTTCCGGACAGCCGCATCGAGCACGCGTACCGACGCACGCCATATGTCCGGGCCGGTGCCGTCGCCTTCGATGAAGGGGACGATGGGTTGGTCGGGAACGGTCAGCTTGCCGTTTTGAATCGTGATTTTCTGGCCTTGTGCAGGCACGTTGAGTTTGGGCGCCGACATCAACAGACTCCATGGGGGAGGGGTTTGAAGGGCGGAATTCTAGCACAGCAGGGTTCCGGGCACCGGCGCGTCGGCCAGGGTGAAAGAAACAGGCCGAAAAGCAGGTTTTCAGGCGAAATCCACCGTGGCTGTCACCCCGGCCGGGCTGTTTTCGAAGCGTATGGACCAGCCGTAGCGCTCGCAGATCCGTCTGACCAGGTACAGGCCCATGCCATGTCCGCCGGGGTGGGTGGTGAAGCGGCGCACCGTGGCGGACAGCGCATCCGGCGGTAAGGTTCCGGCATTGCTGACGGTCAGGACTCGTCCCTGCCAGCGGCAATATATTTCCTGGCCGACACCATGCTGCACGGCGTTGCGCACCAGATTGCCGATTGTCATCGCTACCATACTTTCAGGAATCGCGAGCCGCAGATTCGAATCCGCCTGGAGATCCAGCCTGATGCGTTTTCCCGGCGCGACGTTGCGTTGATCTTCCACGACACGCATCAGCACGGCAGGCAGATCGCATTGGGTACCGTCCGGGATATCGGCGTGCTCACGCGAGAGTGCGAGCAGCGCATCGGTAAATTCGCTCATTTCACGTACTGCTCGCTGGATGCGCCCCAGCGGCTTGAGCATGTCGGGACGATGGGCGGCGAGTTGAGCCTCGAGCAGTTCGACCGCGCCGCGCATGACCGCCAGCGGCGTGCGCAGTTCATGGCTGGCGGCGGCGGTGAAGGACTGTTCGCGTTCGACGAAGCCGTCGAGTCGTTCCATGAACATGTCGACGGAGCGTGCGATCGGCGCCAATTCGTTGCCGGCGAACTGCGCACCGATACGCACATGCCGCTCTCCCGGGTCTATCTGGGTCAACCGATCGGCCAGCGCGGTGACCGGTTCGACCAGCCGCCGGGAGATGGCCGCGGCGGCCAGCCCCGCCAGGAAGACGATCGTTGCGACGCCCAGAGCCAGGATGAGTACGGCGATCCATTCCTGGCGCGACAGCGTGGTGACGTCGTAGGTGATGTACAGGCGGCCGAAGTCGCCATCGCGCACGAGTACGTCCAGGAGTCTTCCGCCGGAGCGTACGCGGTGCATCTCGCCGGGGCGCAGCATCGCGATATGACGCGGTAATTCGGCGATGTCCGTGGATCGGTAGATCCGCAGTCGCGCCGAGCGCAGCGGTTCGGCGCCGCGATCCACGCGCATGCGCTGCTCGAAATGTGTCAGTTCCTCGGAAAGTAGATCCCAGGCGATGCTGCGCTTGAGCCGTTCATCGGCGAGGTAGGCGAAGGCGCTGAGCACCAGTCCCGCGACAGCCACCAGCACAATCATGGTTCCCGCGATGCGGGCTCGCAGGCTGAGCCGTGCGAATTTCTCCGCCAGTCTACGGACGGGACGGTTCCGCGGAGAGTCGATAGCCCGTGCCATGTATGGTGTGCAGCAGCTTGACGGAGAAGTTCTTGTCGATGGCGGCACGCAGCGCGTGCATGTGTGCGCGTAGAAAATCACCCTGCGGAGGCTGATCGCCCCACAGTTCCCGCTCGAGTTCGGCACGGGTCACGACCCGGTTCGCATTCTGCAACAGCAAAACCAGCAGGCGCCGCGTCGTCGGATTGAGCTTCAGGGATTCTCCGCCGCGTTCGGCTTCCAGAGTATCCAGGTCGAATCTAAGGTCGCCGATGCCGAGCACACGCGCAGATTCCGGCAAGTTGGCACGGCGGACCAGCGCTTTGATACGTACATCGAGCTCGGCGAGCGAAAAGGGTTTGACCAGGTAGTCGTCGGCGCCGGCCTCGAAACCCTCGATCTTGTCGGCGAGCAGATCCTTTGCGGTCAGCATGAGTACCGGCACCCGGGTATGTCCCGCCTGACGCAGGCGGCGGCATAGCGACAACCCGTCGAGTCGCGGCAGCATCAGATCCAGAACGATCACGTCGTAGTGTCGCCCGAGCGCCATCTGCAGGCCGGTCTCTCCGTCGCTGGCGTGTTCGACCACGCTGCCGCCGCGAGCCTGAAATGATTCGGCGATGTTGGCGGCGATGTCGTGATGGTCTTCTATGAGCAGCAGGCGCATGGGTCTGACGTGAGCAGGAGCGTCCAGCATACCCGGGAAGAGTTGGCGGCGCAGCCCGTTCCGCCACGGTAGATGGCCGGAAGTGCATGATTTTGCCCCGCGGCTTTACCGAGCGATACGGCGGATGCCGAAAACTCGAAAAAACTCTACAAATGCTTGGAAATTCATATTGGCAGAAAAGCATGTATGGATATACAGTCTCGATTGAATCCAAGCGTGTTCGAGTCCGGACGGCAGTGAGGCGGTTGTAGCGCGATTCCAGTGACTCATATTCGAGCGGACGGTCAACCGGCACCGGAGAAATCAGCGCTGGTTGCCGATGCGGTGCTGCTCGAGAAGGTCAGGTTCGAGAAGCTGGATTCGAGAAGGCAGGTTCATGACTAAGAAAACAGTGACTTCGAAACTCCGTCGTCCGGCCGGGCCGGTACGCCGCTCGCCGGCGGTGCCGGCCGAGGCGCGGATCCTGCCGGTGGAGGACGTGGAGGAAGAAGAGTATGAGCCGGCGGATCTTGCAACTTTGATCGAGTCCGAGCGTAGGGTGCTTCTGGAAGCGCATTCCTTGATGCAATGCCTGAAAGAGGTGCTGACCGGGGCGGATTTCGACGAAGCCCTGTTCTATGCCGACCTGGCGGGTGTGGCTGCAAAGATGGTGAATGAGTCAGTGGCACGCCTCGACGCCACGCAGGTCATGCCCATGATCGAGGCGCTGCGGCCGGCCTTGCGCACCAAGGCGCGTGCGAGGCAGTCTCGTATTCGAGTATCGTCCGGGAAACTCGAGGTCAGGGAAGCCAGGCCGGTGTACCTGTGCTAGCCCTCCATCGGTCATGCGGAGGCTGTGGCCGTGGCGTCAGTATTCTGTATAGCTTTTTTCCTCGACGATCCTGGAGCCGAGATTGATATTGATGCGGCGTTTCACAGCCGAACGTTCGTCGTTGGTGACGTAGACGGCGCGCGCCAGATCGATGAACTCCTGATCGAAGCTGTGCCGGCGTTCCTTGTCGCGGATGCGGTCCTCGATGTCCCAGAGTTTCTCATTGATGCTGCGCAATGCCGTTCGCTCAACATCGATATCCGACGCTGCATGGGCAGAATTACGCCAGGTCGCTTCCAGCAGGTCGAGTTCGATCCGCACGTTCGCGAGTTTTTCCGGGTCGCTGATGCGATCCGACTTGATTTGCAGGATGGTGATCTTGTCGATCAGTTCACCGGGAGAAACCGGTACCAGGATGTCAGTATTCATTGCGGCAGGTTAAGCGTCAGGACCGCGGCAAACAAGCCCGCTGGCGTCGCCGGGCGCTATCGCATCGCGGCTATGATGCCGCAGGACGGCCTGGTGACTGCGTCGTCACGGAAGCCGAGGAGTCCGTCCGTCCGTCCGTCCGTCCGCGGCACACCGGACTTTCCAGAAGATCGTGCAGCTTTCGGATGACCTGCTCGGGCGTGATCAGATCCATGACGCCGGCACGTTCGATCTTGGTGGTCCAGGGCAGTTTTGCGGCGGGTTTGCCATGATACTTGCGGGCGGCCGCGTCGTATTGGTCCACGCACCATTGCCGGCTGAGATAGGGGCCGCTGCGCGCCGGATTGGTTGCCGCATACAGACCGATCACGGGGGTGCCCACCGCGCCGGCCATGTGCGCCGGTCCAGAGTCCGGCGTCAGCAATACGGCGGCACGTTCGATCGTCGCCAGGAATTCCAGAAGCGTGTCCTGGCCGATCGTGTTGCGGCATTCGCGGCGCATATGTCCAAGAATCGAGTCGCCCATGCGCCGCTCGGTCTCGCTGCGGCCGCCGCACAGCACCACCTGCATTCCCAAGGTCGCCACCGCATGATCGGCGACTTGTGCATAGTGTTCGGCACGCCAATTGCGCAGCGGATGGCTGGCGCAGGGGCTGATGAGCAGGGTGGATACGGCAGGGTCGGGGATGATCCGCCGGGCATAGTCGCGGGCCGCGTCGGGGATCGGAATATCCCAGCGCAACTGCCTGTCGACCTGGAAATACTCGGCGAACCCGAACAGGGAATCCAGGACATGCTGCCGCCGCCTGGGATGGATGCGCCGGGTCGTGAACAGCCACTGCAGTTCGCGTGCGCGCGCACGATCGAAGCCCAGTCTGATGCGCGCGGGCACCAGCGTGGAGAGTATGCTGGCGCGCAGGGCCAGTTGCATATGCATGAGCACGTCGAAGCGGCGCCCGCGCATGGCGTGCGCCAGGTTGCGGGCTGACTTCAGAAGACTGCCCTTGTCGAGCACGATGAACTCGATGTCGGGTATGTGGCCGAACAGCTTGGCTTCCACGCGTCCGATGATCCAGGTGAAGCGCGCCGTCGGCCAGGCGCACTGCAGGCTGCGCACCACGGGCAATACGTGACAGGTATCGCCGATGGCCGAGAGCCGCAGGATGCAGACGCTTTCCGGAGGGTTGATGGATGCGGAGGGCATTACCTTACTCTTCATGTATCGCTATTCTTGCACGTACTTGCCGCCAACGGCCGCCGTCCTGGGTTCGTGATACCCGTGCCGATCCATCCTGTCGATCAATCCAGCCATTCCATGGTCCATGACGACCCGGACGGCTCGTACGAGAATTCCTGCAGCGATGCGGGAGGCGGCGGCAATTCCACGGCAGCGCCCATCGAGGAACGGTTTTTCGCTGTCCCCGGCGGCGGTATCCTGTACGACCCCGCATGCGTGGAACTGCCGACGGACCGGTCTGCGGATCGTCTGGCCAATGCTCTGTTCGATCGTTCCCATTGGGCGTCGCTGGGTGTGCTGGAGGAGTTCGCGGGCGGGCGCGGTTCGGTTGCGTTGATTCGCATGGGTATGCGCGCCGGTTCCAGCAATGATGGGCAAATCGCGAACGCGCAGGCATGGGTGCTGAGGCATTATCGGCGCGGCGGCTGGGCGGCCCGATTTTCCGCCGATCGCTACTTCTGGCTGGGGACGGACCGCGCACGTTCGTTCCTGGAATGGCGTCTGCTTGCGCAACTGCGCCGCCAAGGACTCCCCGTACCGCATCCGGTCGCTGCGCGCTATGTGCGCAGGAACTGTACTTATCGGGCGGATCTGCTCACCTCCTGGTTGCCCGCGACACGTACCTTGGCGGAGGCGATCACCGGGGCGGAACTGCCGTCTGCCCTATGGTCCATGGTAGGCCGGACGATTGCGGCGTTTCATCGCGAGGGGGTGCAGCACCCGGATCTCAATGCCGCTAATATTCTGCTGCGCGAGGATCTGCTGGAGGGATGGAAAGACGGTCGTACTGAGGATCCGGTAGATGCCGTGCTGGCGCCACCCGTCCATTTGCTCGATTTCGATCGTGGCCGGATTCGTGCGCGCGGCGCCTGGGAGGGGCGGGTGCTGGCGCGGCTGGCGCGGTCGCTGCGCAAGATCCGCCGGCTACACGTGGACGTGAGGTTCTCGGAAGCGAACTGGCTTGCGCTCATGGAGGGGTATGAGCACGGATTATGAGCCGGCGTTACGGCATCCGATCCGGCATGGATGTGCCGCAGCCCACGAGCGGCCGTTGCCCAGGAGCGCTCCTGGCTAACGCTCCGGATCCGATTCCTTGCGGTAATAGTCGGGATAATCCGGCACCAGGCCCTTGAAACGCCGGTGCACCCATAAATATTGCGCCGGCACCTTGCGTATTTGTGCCTCGATCAGTTCGTTGAATCGCCTTGCATCGGCAGCGGGATCGTCGCTGGGAAAATCATCGAGCGCCGGATGAATCACCATCCGGTAGCCTCCTTTGGGTAGGCGCTCCTGGAAGAACGGCAGCACGGCGGCTCCCGTCATCCGTGCCAGGCGCGAGGTGGCCGTGTTGGTCGCCGCGGGGATCCCGAAGAATTCGACCATTTGTGCGCCTTTCTTGCGGTAGGCCTGATCCGGCGCGTACCACACCGGTTCGTTGCTTTTTAGCGCAGTGATCAAGTTGCGCACATCATCGCGGGGGATGGCCCGCTTCGCACGCAGTCCCCGGTTGCGCATCAAAAAACGCTCCATGACCGGATTCTTTGTCGGGCGATACATGATGTTTGTCGGCAGCTCCATGGCCAGCACCCGTCCGCCGATTTCCACCGTCGTGAAATGGGCACTGAGCAGGATGGCGCCACGGCCGCGGGCCAGTGCGGCGTGCAGATGCTCCATGCCTTCCAGCTGTGTCAATGAGCTGATGCGCTCATCGGGACTCCACCAGCTCATCGCAGTTTCGAACAGGCCGATGCCGATGCTGTGGAAATGATCCCGCAGCAATTGCTCGCGTTTCGCTTCGGTGCATTCGGGAAAGCACAGTGCCAGATTACGCCGGGCAATATGCGCGAACGACAGGGGCAGGTGTGCAGCCACATCGCCGATCCGGCGGCCGAGCCATAGCAGGACCGGGTAGGGCACGGGTTCCAGCAGCCTCAGCATGCCCAGCGCGATCCAGGTAGGCCAGTAGCGGGGATGCCAAAGGCGCCTCCTCCCCTGCCGGGCCGATGGCCCGATAGGGGAGGAGGGTTTCGCTGCGTGTTGTGTGGCCGAAACGTCGCTCGAGACGGGTGCGTGGCGTTTGCCCTGGTTCATGTGCGGTAGGGATCCACGGCGGTGCCGGACTGTTGGAAGCGTTTGTAGGCCCACAGGTATTGCGCCGGAACGGTCCGGGTATGTTCCTCGATCATTTCGTGGAAGCGCCGGGTATCGGCGATCGGATCATCGGATGGAAAGTTTTCGATGGGGGGATGGATGCGCACCGTGTAGCCTGTGTCGTCTGCGCGCCGTTCGGGGAAGAAGGGTAACACCACAGCACCTGAAATCCGGGCAAGCCGGGAAGTGGCGATATTGGAGGCCGCCGGATGGCCGAACAGGGGTACAAGCGCGCTGTTTTTGTCGGTGAATCTTTGATCAGGCGCATACCAGACGGGCAGATTATTACGTAAATTCTGCAGCAGATCGCGGATCTGTTCGCTGGAGATCGCCTGCACGGTATGCCGGGATCGTCCACGTCGGGACAATTCCGCGATCAATGCATTGCGTGGCGTGAGATACATGATACTAGTCGGCCCCAGCAGGGTCAGTGCCCGTGCGCCGATCTCCAAGGTGGTGAAATGCGCGCTGAGCAACAGTGCGCCGCGGCCCTTGGCTAGCGCCGTCTGCAAATGCTCGATACCCTCGATGCGGATCAGTTTGCGCATCCGCGCATCGCTTGCCCACCAGACCAGGCCGGTTTCCAGCAGTGCGCAACCGAGCGATTCAAAATGCTGCCGCAGCAGACGAGTGCGTTCCTCGGTCGTCAGCGTCGGCAGGCACATGGCGATATTGACGGCGGCGACATGGCGGGCGCGGCGGCTGAACCGGTAGGCAATGCGCCCCAGCATTCGTCCGCAGGCCAGCTGAAACGACAGCGGCAACAAGTTCAAGAGCCTCACCAATGCCAGGCCCAGCCACATCGCCCAGTATCGAGGCCCCAGGAAGCGGTACAGCGGTATGCGCTGCGGCTCCTGCGACGGTGGTCGGCGCGCGCGCCTGATCGGTGTTTGTTCGAGTACCATCTGCGCGCCTGAGAACGCCGGGTCGAGCCTGGAGAGGCGGGACCGTAAATCGAGAGGGGAATGGTAGAGAGATCCATGACGATACCGCAATATGCAGCGCTTGATTTATAACGTTCTGGTACATCTCGCCACGCCGCCGGCTCTGGCCGCAATTCTTTTGCGCGGGCTGCGCAATCCTGCTCATCGAGGCCGCCTCGGCGAGCGCCTGGGTTATGTTCGACTGGATGCTGCCGGCGATGCGTCGGACCGGCTATGGATCCATGCGGTATCGGTCGGGGAGGTCCAGGCGGCCGCGGTGTTGTTGCGGAGCTTGCAGCGGCGGTATCCGCGATACCGCTTGCTGGTGACGACGGCCACGCCCACGGGCGCCCGGCGGGTTCGCGATCTGTTCGGCGACCAGGTGCAGCACGCCTACTTGCCGTACGATCTGCCGGGCGCGGTACGGCGTTTCCTG
Source organism: Steroidobacter denitrificans (assembly GCF_001579945.1). NCBI lineage: Bacteria > Pseudomonadati > Pseudomonadota > Gammaproteobacteria > Steroidobacterales > Steroidobacteraceae > Steroidobacter > Steroidobacter denitrificans. Next base: position 694,873 of record NZ_CP011971.1, read on the forward strand.
TCGGCTGCACGTCCTGCGATCGCCATCGTCATGGAACGGGAAATCTGGCCTAACCTGTTTTGCGAATGCGCCGGGCGCGGCATCCCGGTGCTGTTGGCGAGCGCCCGACTCACGGAACGGTCGATGCGGTTGCACCGCAGATTTGCTGCATTGTTTGCACCTGCGCTGGACAAGGTCATCGTTGCGGCACAAACGGCGGCGGATGCACAACGATTCCTGGCCATCGGTGCACCGGCGCCGCAGGTGCATGTGACCGGCAATATAAAGTTCGACATGGAAGTCGATGAGGGCCTGCCCCAGGCAGGCGATGCATTGCGTGCGGCGCAGTTTCCAGACCGCTTGGTATGGGTTGCCGGCAGCACACATGAAGGCGAGGAGGATGTGTTGCTGGATGCGCATCGACGCGTATGCCTGCAGCATCCGGGCTGTCTGCTGGTTCTTGCGCCACGCCATCCTGAGCGATTCGATCCGGTTCGCGCCTGTCTGAAGGCGCGCGGCGTGCGTTTCGCGTCGCGTTCGGCCGGTACGTCGGTCGGGGCCGATACCGAGGTGCTGCTGGTCGATACGCTAGGCGAGTTGATGCTGTTCTATGCCGCCGGCGATATCGCCTTCGTCGGCGGCAGCCTGGTGCCTGTCGGTGGTCACAACCTGCTCGAACCCGCTGTGCTGGCCCGCCCCATCGTGGTGGGACCGTACAATTTCAATGGCCCGGATATCGCGCGGATGTTTCTGGATAGCGGTGCTGCCGTGGAAGCCGCCTCGGCAGCACCGCTGGCGAAAATCATCATCGAACTGGCGGGTGATACCGCACGGCGCGTAGCCATGGGGCATCTGGGGCGGCGGATCGTGACGGACAATCGTGGTGCAGCGGCGCACATGGTGCAGCTCATCGAAGCATCGCTGCGCTGAAACGGCCCTTGGCGGCTGGGTTTGCGGGCACGCTCGGACTCGGGTGCAGTGCCGGGGCGCGAGGATGCGGCATGTCATTCAGATGCAGGACTGGACGCCAGGCTGATGCAGGGCGCAGAGCCGCGCGCGGGTGTTTTCGTCGTTCTCGAAGGTGGCCAGAGGATAGGCGCAGCACAAGGTGAAACTGTACAGACGAGTGAGCTCGTTCCAGAGGTCTTCCACCTCGACCGCACAGCGGCGACGGCCGGCGGCCGCCAGCAGCGGTACGACCTCGCTGAACACACATACGGGCTGGCCGCGCGCTGCCGCTTGTCGAATCAGCTGGCCCATGCTGTGATGGAAACGTTGTCGGTCCGGGCAGCCATCGATCATGAAGCTGTCCAGTGCTCGATGTGCGTCCAGCGTGATATAGCGATAGGCAGCCGCGAGAGCCGCGGGTGCCAGGCCCATAGAGTTCAACCGCGTCTCGATGCGTTCGCGATGCTGCATCGTCGTGAGCGCCACGCCGGTGCAGTTTGCATCGATGGCATCGCGCAGGTAGCTACAGGCGGCTTCGATGAGCGCTTCATCCGTTTCGAAGAACTGCGCGAAGTGCGCAGCGTGTGCAGAATTCATCAGCTCGAAGCCGTACGTGATCGTTTGACGGATCATAGACGGAGCAGGTGTCTTCCGCAGTGCTGATTTCCGAACTTGACTGGATCGGTATTTCGGTGGAGCAGGTCTTTTCAAGTCGACGCGCAGCAGCAATCCTCATGCCGTTCAGATGTCCGGCGGCAGCCGGGGTGCACATAATGCAGCAGACTGTCAAAAACAGCGACGGATGTCATGAATCGAAAAGCGGGCTACGCTGGGCAGGTCGAAATACGAGAGCGATACGGGGCGAGCGAATGTTCAAACGATTGCTGCGGACTGCGAGTCTTGCCATTGCGACGATCGGTGCGTTTCAGTGTGCCGCCGCGGCGAGCTTGGGTTACGACCCTCTGGCAGATCCGTTCGATCAGTATCATCAGGCGGTCGAGCGTGCCCGGACGGATGGCAAACTGGTGCTGATCATTGCCGGCGGAGATTGGTGTAGCTGGTGTCATCGCCTGGATCGTTTCATCGAGCGAAACGGCGAGATTCGGCAAGCGCTTGATGAGGCGTTCGTCACGATCAAGGTCTATGTCGGCGATGAAAACTACAACGAGCTCTTTTTTTCACAATTGCCGGCCGCGCGCGGCGCACCGCACTTCTGGATCGTTTCGCCGCAGCGCGATGTGCTGGCCTCGCAGTCCACGGGTGTTCTCGAACAGGGTCGGCGCGACTACGACAAGCAGGCATTTTTATCCTTTATCGAGCGCTGGAAAATGCGTGATCGTCTCGCCGCCGTTGCTGTCGGATCCTAACCTCGGCGCACGTCATCCTCAGGGTATGTCATCGCTGGCGCGTCCTTGTGGACAGTGCCGTATTCGGAATACTTTCAACGATCGGATCGGTTCCGTGATTGGCCGAACTGCATTTCCAGGGCGATGCCGACTTCCGGGCTCATGGTGCGCGCTTCCGTCAGCCGGCGACGAGGCCATTCCATACCGCCGCGCAGTTCCAGAATCAGCCACTCCGGTGTCAGTTGGCGGCGCATGATCAGACGTCCGGAATAACGGGTGAGCGGGACTTCATTTTCGGTGGCGCCGTCCACCTGTATCTGCCAGGCCAGCCCGGAGCGCTCGCTGAGACTCTGAAACAATGTGACCTGGGAGTACCACTCCAGCCCGACGGTTTCTTCCGTGAACTTGCCGAGGTTGCCCCAGCGCAGCAGGAATCGACGGCTGAGCGCGCGATCCAGGTTGACGCGCGTGGTCGTACCGAAACCTTCCGAATTCTGCCAAAAAACCGTTTCGCGGGCAGTGATCACGTAGTGATCCGCAAATGTCCTCACGATCTCGTAGCGCAGGCGTGTAAAGGGATCGAGCGGCAGGTCGACACGTACGCCAAGGCCCGCGTCGAAATCGTTGCCCGTACGTCTGGGGTTCGAATAACCCAGACCCACCAGAACGCTTTCATTCTCCAGGTTGCCGAATTGCCGGGTCGGCAGCGCCTCGAAATCGGATTCGGTGTCGCTGATGAAATTATCTTCGCCCATGCGCCCGATGAATGCCGAGATACGCTTGTTCCACTGCGGCAGCTGCAGGTGCACCCGGAAGCGCAGTCGCGGATCGAGGCCGCTGTATTCGCTCCATAAGCCGCCCGCCGATACCGTGCCATGAGTTTGCCGGTATTGATCGTACAGATTCACGCCGCCGAACAGCCCGTCCAGCCAGGCCGAGGAGGTGCAGGCGGAGATCGTCAGGGTGCGGCGTACTTTCTGTAGTACACCGTTGAGGATGGTTTCGTCAGGTTCGCAGTCCTCGAGCGTGTTCTGGTCCTCTTCGGGCAGCTCTTGTTCCGGTGGCCGGAACACGCCGGCGGAAGCAGCTGCAGCTGCTTCCGCATACGACTCGGCGGATGATGATGCCAGGCAGGCGGCGGGCAGCGCACCCAGCAGTAGGAAGATCACCGGCCCGGCGCCTCGGTGCACCGGTGCCGTACCGCCGAGGCCGAGTTCCACTATGATGGGGGTTTCGAGCTTTCCCATGCTGGTGGTCAACCATGAAGTATTTGCATACGATGGTCAGAGTAACCGACGTGGCGGCCTCCATGCGCTTTTATTGCGATGCACTGGGTCTGCAGGAACAGCGTCGCATCGACAACGAGCAGGGACGGTTCACCTTGATCTTCCTGGCGGCTCCCGGTGACGAACAGGCGCAGATCGAACTGACTCATAACTGGGAGCCTGCCTACTATGGAATCGGCCGTGCTTTCGGGCATCTCGCCTATGAGGTCGAGGATATTTACGCGATCTGCCGGCGGCTGATGGAACATGACGTGATCATCAATCGGCCGCCCCGGGACGGGCGCATGGCCTTCGTACGATCTCCAGACCTGATTTCCATCGAATTGCTGCAGAAGGGAGCGCCGCTGCCCATCTGCGAGCCGTGGGTCTCCATGCCGAACCATGGCGAGTGGTGATTTCGATCGCGTGGATGAAACTGCACGCTGAGGATGAGGATCTGGCGGGCGGAAGATCTGGCGGGGGCAGGCTCTAGCGCGAGAGCGGGCGTTCCTGCAGGAAACCGTTGATCTCCTGGAGATCGGCCAATCCGAGGGTTCCTGAGGCGAGTTGGAGTTGCAGCACGTTGAGCAGATAATCGTAGCGGCTGCGTGAATAGTTGGTTTGTGCAGCGAACAATTGGCGTCGTGCATCCAGCACATCCACGGTGGTTCGGGTGCCGACCTCGAAGCCGGCTTCGGTCGCCTCCAGCGCAGTCTGGCTGGATTCCAGCGCCTGTCTGAGCGCCTTGACGCGGGATATTTCACTGAGTACGCCGAGGTAGGCGTCACGGGCCGAACGCTCGGTTTCACGATTCGCCCGCTCCAGACGTTCGCGTGCTGCGCGATGCAAATAAACACGCTGGCGCACACGCGAGGAAGCTGCACCGCCGGAATAAATGGGCACCGTGACTTGTATACCTATCGAATCGGTGGTCTGGGACTGATCGGCAGGGCTGCGTGCGGTGCTCTGGCCGGCAGCGTTGCGGCCGATCTGGGTGCCATCGAAATCCTGATCGGAGCGGCTGGCCACCAGATCGATCGATGGGTAGTGCCCGGCACGTGCCACCCGGATGTCCTGTTTGGCGATATCGGTGGCTAGACGCGCAGAGATGACGCGCAGGTTCTGCTCCAGCGCTGTGCTCACCCACTGGTTCTGGTCGAGGGGATCCGGGATTTTCAGGGGCATGTCGTCGATCGGTGCCGCCAGGCTGTCGAATGACTCACCCGTCAGTTCGCGCAACAGTTCCCGGGTGGTTGCCAGCGTACGTTTAGCCTGGATCACGTTCGCGGCGGCCTGGTCATGTGCTGCGCGCGCTTCCTGGACATCCGTGATCGCGACCAACCCCACTTCGAAACGCTTATCGGCCTGTTCCAGTTGTCGCGAAAAGGCCTCCAGCGAGGCTTCGGCGGCGTCGACTGTGTCCTGGGCGGCGAGTACGTCGAAATAGCGCAGTGCAGTGCGCTGGATGAGGTCCTGCTGGGCGGCCTGGAAGTCTGCTTCGGCCTGTGCGACTTGCGCATCGGCACGCTTGAGTGCGACCCACTGATCCCAGCGAAACAGCGTCTGGCGCAGGCTCAACTCATACTGCCTGGCATCCAAGTCGCTGTCGCTGCCGATCGTGCGTGGTACCAGCGGGCTGGTGGGAATGGACGGATCGGAGTTGATGAGCGTGGTGCGCTCCACTTCCTGATCGGTCTTCGAGTAGGAGCCGCTGGCGCTCAGCTGCGGCAGCAGCGCCGCCAATGCCTGCGGTTTGGATTCGAGGCTGGCTAGCCGATTGGCATCCGCCTCACGGATCTGGGGATCGCTCTGCAGGGCGCGCTGATAGACCGTGACCAGATCCGCGGGCCAGGCCACGCTCGCAAGCAACGATACGCTGCCGGCGATGACGAGATATGCGCATGGCTTCATGTATTGCTTCCATCGGCTCGCTGCCGAGTGTGGTTCGGTGCCTCAGTAACCGGGAATGCTTGTATCTACGTCACGGGACCAAGCCAGTACACCACCTGCGAGATTAACTGCCTGGAAGCCGTTTTGTTGCAGGAATTTCGCTACATCCAGACTGCGCCGCCCCGAGCGGCACAGAATGATCGTTTCGCGGCTGCGATCGAGTTCGCCGATGCGATCGATGATCTGATCCATCGGGATGTGTATCGCGCCAGGCACGGGTGCGATCTGTAACTCCCATTCTTCGCGTACATCCAGCAAGGTCAGGATATCGCCGCGCTCACGCCGCTCGATGAATTCGGCGGGAGTGATCTCGGGAATGCTCATGATGATACCGGCCGCAGGCCAGGAGAAAAAAGGAAGCCGCCGCCGCAGGTGCCGCTAGAACACGAAGGTGGACGGGCGTGGTGCGTTGATGAGAGGATCGATAATCGTCTCGAACAGACTTTCGTGCTGCCATTCGCGCTCGCCGGTCCGGGTCACCTTCCAGGCTTCCATGACCGGTGCCTGCCCGACGACGATGAACATTCGTCCACCGATGCGCAGGGCTTGCTGAAACCGCTCGTCATAGATCGGCAACGAGCCCGTCACGGCGATAGCGTCATAGGCCGATTGTTCCTGGAGCTGCAGCGCATCGGCGAGTTCGACGGCGACGTTGTTGGCGGCAACGGCGAGCAGGTTCGTTTTTGCCAAGGCTGCCAGTTCCGGAATGATTTCCAGCGAGCGGACCCGGGCGGCAAGCCTGGATAGGCAGGCTGACAGGTAGCCGCTGCCGGTACCGACTTCCAGTACCATATCGTTGCTGTCGACAGCCAGGGATTGGAGGATACGCCCATGCAGCTTGGCCGGTAGCATCGTTTGGCCATGGGGCAGCGGGATCGGCGCATCCATGTGCGCCAGTTCGCCATAACCTGGTGCGAACACTTCCCGATGCACCTGCCTCATGACGTCAAGTACGCGATCGTCGAACACGTTCCAAGTGCGAACTTGCTGCTCGATCATCGTGTCGCGCGCGGCTTCCATAGTCGTGGAGGAGATATCGTTGAGAGGAGCGCAAGGTTACGAACTTTGAATCCGGCACACAAGTTCAGGCGGCTGGTTCAGGCGGGCGGCTTATGACAAGCCAGCATATTGCGGCCCAGGCCGGCAGATCGAAACGCCGGTCGAGCTATCCGCCGGGCCGCCGCTGAGCCGACCGGGCGCAAACCGGCGAAAATCTGCCGCCGGAGCCGCCCAGCGGACCTGGCGCAGTGCTGCAACCGGCAGGTTCAGGGCTCGGCATCGGACCGCTATGAAATGACTGCCTACAATATGGTCAATCCGCAAGGCAGGAGAGCCGCCGTTCGCTATGCTACCGGCGGGAAACCAGGGATTTGCGTGCGTGTCCGCCGTTTGGTTCCGAATAGGCTTGCAATCCGGGAATGGAAGGCGGGAATACGCTAACGCAAGGCGACCGACCGGGCGCTACCGGTGATGATTGGAGCGATGGTCGGGGTAATGGTTGAGTTGGCTGTTAATTGGTGAGTGCCCTTATTTTGGGGACCTTGACTCTTTCACTGGTTGTTGCGGTCGTAGCGCTGCTGGCGCTGCTCGTATGGCGCGAGCTGCGGGCGGCGGCGTTGGTGCGAGCGGCAGGCCAGCTTGAAGATATCGTGCGTACCGGGCGGTTCGCGGAACGGTTGCGCGGCGGCGGCGGCGGCGCCGTTGCGCCATTCACCGACAGCGCCAACCGGCTGTTGGAACAGGTGGCGCTGAAAGAAATGCTGATCGATGAACGTGAGCGTTCTCTCGCCGGCTTGCTGGGCGGTCTGCATGAGGCGGTGGCCGTGTATCGCGAGGCGTTCGTATTCGGCAATGAACGATTCGCTTCCTTGATGGGCCTGACGGAGGCCCGGCAGCTGGAGGGCCGGACCCTGTCCGAACTGGTCCATCCTGACTATGCCGATCTGGCACGTGAGCATCTGCGGCGTACGCTCCACGCGGAGCCGGGGCTGGAACGCCTGGAAATAGAACTGCGCCCGGAGAGCGGCTGCACCGTTCGGGCGGAGCTGACCGCGGTCAGGATCGATTATCAGAACGGCGCGGCATTACTGCTTACCGTAGTCGAGATGGGGCCGCGCGTGGCGGCGGTGCCGAGCCCGTCGCGCGCCCGTTCGACGGCGTGGGAAACACTCGATTCCCTGGGGGAAGGCGTCGTCACCACCGACATCAACGGGCGCATCGACTATCTCAATCAGGCGGGTGAACAATTGCTCGGCGTCAGCGCCGTGGACGCACTGGGCAAGGGGATCACCGATATTATCACGCTGCTCGATGAAGGCAGCCGGGGCTCCTTGGGCGATCCGGTGCGCCATTGCCTGGCAACCCAATCGAAGATCACGGCGGGACGCCGCGGGGTGATGATTTCGCACGGTGACGGCGAGGAGCGCTCCGTCGAGTTGACGGTGACGCCGCTGAAGGGGCAGAAGGGCGATTTGCTGGGCACCGTCATCGTGGTGCGTGATGTCAGCGAATTACGCGGCATCACCAAGCAGATGTCCTATCAGGCGAGTCATGATGCGCTCACCGGCCTGGTGAATCGCCGGGAATTCGAGCGGCGGCTGGAGGAAGTGCTGGCGATGGCGCATTCCGGCGACGGGCACCATGTGTTGTGTTACCTGGATCTCGATCGCTTCAAGGCAGTCAACGATAGCTGCGGCCATATGGCGGGCGACGGCATGCTGCGTGAAGTCGCGGCCCTGATCAAGGAAGCGGTGCGGGATTCCGATACGGTCGGACGTTTGGGAGGGGACGAATTCGGCATGCTGCTGGTGGGTTGTCCTCTGGACAAGGCGCGCCAGATCGCCGATGACGTGGTGCGTAGGATCAGCGAATACCGCTTTGTGTGGAAGGACAAGATATTCAATATCGGGGTCAGTGTCGGGCTGATCGAGATATCACGGGAAAGCGGCGCACCCGAAGAAGTGATGAGCGCAGCCGATTCGGCCTGCTACGTAGCAAAAAGACAGGGCAATCATGTGCACGTCTATTCGGCTCGTGACGAAGCGGTGGCGCGACATCGTGGCGAGATCCATTGGCTGCAGCAGCTGCAGTCTGCGCTGAAGGAGAATCGCTTCGAACTGCTGGCGCAGCCGATCGTAGCCACCGCTACCGATCCGAAACAGGGACCGGCGCTGGAGGTACTGCTGCGTTTGCAGGATGAGGGCATGCCGGAGGGTATCTCACCGGTCGAGTTCTTGCGTGCGGCGGAGCGTTATCGACTGATGCCGGACGTGGATCGATGGGTCGTGCAAACGGCATTGACCGCGCTGGGCCGCGGCGGCATCCGCTTGCCCGCGCATCGCAGCCTGGCGATCAACCTGTCGGGACAAACATTGGGAGATCCGCAATTTCTGGAGTTCGTCGTGGACGTGCTGGATCGTACGGGCGTGTCGCCCAGCCAGCTGTGCTTCGAGGTGACGGAAAACTCGGTCATTACGAATATCGAGCATGCGCAGCGTTTCATCGGCGTACTGCATGGCATGGGATGCCAGTTCGCGCTGGATGATTTCGGCCGCGGCTTGTCCTCGTTCGGCAACCTCAAAAATCTCGCGCTCGACTATTTGAAGATCGACGGCACGTTCATCCGCAATCTGGGAACCGACAGCGTCAATCAGGCGATGGTTGCGGCCATGGTCAAGCTGGCGCGAAGCTTGAATTTCCAGGTCATCGCGGAGCAGGTCGAGGATGCGGGAGCGCTGCAGATCGCCACCAGGATGGGCGTGGATTTCGTGCAGGGCTTCCACGTGGGCCGGCCGCAGCCGCTGGCCAGAGTGGTGGTTCGCACGACGTAGCGTCTATGCCGCGGTCCAGCAGGATGCCGTGTAGGATCGTTGTGAAATAAAAACGGCGCAGCCGTGAAGCTGCGCCGCTTGGGGAGAGGCCGGCGGGTGGGTTGCTTACAGCAACGGCACCAGCAGCAGCGCCACGATGTTGATGATCTTGATCAACGGATTGATGGCGGGGCCGGCAGTATCCTTGTAGGGATCGCCTACGGTATCTCCGGTCACCGCAGCCTTGTGGGTCTCCGATCCCTTGCCGCCGAAATTGCCTTCTTCGACGTACTTCTTGGCATTGTCCCAGGCACCGCCGCCGGTGCACATGGAGATCGCCACGAACAGACCGGTAACGATCGTGCCGATCAGCAGTCCACCCAGGGCGCGAATGCCGGCGCCGGGACCCATCAAATAGTTCATGCCGAAGGCGACGATCACCGGCACCAGGATGGGCAGCAGCGAGGGAATGATCATTTCCTTGATCGCCGCCTTGGTGAGCAGGTCCACGGCGGTGGAATAATCCGGCTTGCCGGTGCCTTCCATGATGCCCTTGATCTCGCGGAACTGGCGGCGGACTTCGACCACGACAGAGCCCGCGGCGCGTCCGACGGCTTCCATGGCCATGGCGCCGAACAGGTAGGGCACCAGTCCACCGATGAACAGGCCGATGATCACGGCGGGATCCGACAGGCTGAATTCCTGCAGTTTGCCGGCCGCTTCGAGGTTGTGGGTATAGTCGGCGAACAGCACCAATGCAGCCAGACCGGCCGAGCCGATCGCGTAGCCCTTGGTGACCGCCTTGGTGGTGTTGCCCACCGCATCCAGGGCATCGGTGATCTGGCGCACTTCATTGGGCAGACCGGACATCTCGGCGATGCCGCCGCCGTTGTCGGTGATCGGGCCATAGGCATCCAGCGCTACGATCATGCCCGTCATGGACAACATGGCGGTTGCGGCGATCGCGATGCCGTACAAGCCGCCGAAATGATACGAGCCCCAGATGGCGGCGCATACGGCCAGCACCGGCCAGGCCGTCGAGCGCATGGAAACGGCGAGGCCGGCGATCACGTTGGTACCGTGACCGGTCTGAGAGGCCGCTGCGACAGTACGCACCGGGCTGTATTCGGTGGCGGTGTAATACTCGGTGATCCAGATCAGCGCAGCCGTAAGCGCCAGGCCGATCACCGCGCAGGCGAACAATCCGCCCGCCGCATCGCCCATGACCTGCGGCGTAATCACATAGAAGGCGATCAGCGCCAGGATGCCGGAGACCGCCGTGCCGCGGTACAGGGCATTCATGATCTTGCCGCCGTCGCGAGCCTTGACGAACAGTGAGCCGATGATGGAGGCGACGATCGAAACCGCGCCCAGTACCAGGGGGTACAAGACATAGCGAATGTCCAGGCCACCGTCCGCCGCCTGGAACATCAGGCCGCCGAGCACCATGGTCGCCACAATGGTGACGGCGTAGGTCTCGAACAGGTCGGCGGCCATGCCGGCACAGTCACCGACGTTGTCACCGACGTTGTCGGCGATGACGGCCGGGTTACGCGGGTCGTCCTCGGGAATGCCGGCCTCCACCTTGCCGACCAGGTCGGCGCCGACGTCGGCTCCCTTGGTGAAGATGCCGCCGCCAAGGCGGGCGAAGATGGAAATCAGCGAGCCGCCGAAAGCCAGGCCGACCAGTGCATGCAGCGCCTCCTCGGTGGCGCCCAGCAGCGCGAAGTAGCCGGCGACGCCGAGCAGTCCGAGGCCGACCACCAGCATGCCGGTGATTGCGCCGCCCCGGAAGGCGATGGAGAGCGCGGGGTTCAGGCCGACGCTGGCAGCCTGCGCGGTACGCACATTGGCGCGTACGGAAACGTTCATGCCGATGAAGCCGGCCAGGCCCGACAGTATCGCGCCGATGGCGAATCCGCCGGCGGTCTGCCAGTCGAGGGCGAATCCCAGCAATACGAACAACACCACGCCGACCAGGCTGATCGTGGTGTACTGCCGGTTCAGATAAGCCTTGGCTCCAGCCTGAATGGCAGCTGCGATTTCCTGCATGCGTTCCGTGCCGGCGGATTGTTTATTGATCCAGCCGAAAGCGACGACGCCGTAGAGTACGGCGAGTACGCCGGCGCCGATCGCGAGCCAAAGCGCGACATCTGTGGACATGAAAATGATCCTCCCCTTTGCGGGAAATTAGTTCTTAAAAGCTTACGTTGGACTTCGCGGCGATGCTTGCGCCGCGATGCCGAGCCTGCCGGGACCAAAGTACTTTACCGGCGGGCCGAGCTGGTAAAACTATAGCACAAAGCCTTTTTTGAGCTGCTTTTTCACGGGCACATTCTTCAGGACCACATACTGCGGCAGGCCGTCCTTGTAGGGTGGGTAGTCCTCGCCGCGAATCAGGCCGGAGAGATAGCGGCGGGCCTTGGCCGTGATATGGAATCCATCCGCAGTGATGTAGTCACGCGGCAGCATTTTTTCCTTGTTGGCGACGCTTTCGAGGTCCGCCATGCCGATTTTCCAGCGGTAAGGCCGGTCGGAGACACGCACGATCGCCGGCATGACCGCATTGTGGCCCTTGAGCGCCAGTTCCACCGCGGCCTTGCCGACCGCATAGGCCTGTTCCACGTCGACCTTGGAGGCGATGTGCCGGGCCGCGCGCTGCAGATAGTCGGCAACCGCCCAGTGATACTTGTAGCCCAGGCGGACCTTGATCCGCTGTGCGATGAAGGGCGCCACGCCGCCGAGCTGGGCATGGCCGAAAGCGTCGCGGCCGCCTGTTTCGGAAAGAAATTTACCCGCGGCATCGCGTACGCCTTCGGAGACCACGATCGCACAGTACCCGTATTTTTCCACGCTGCGTTTTACACGCGCGCAAAAGCGATCCTCATCGAAGGCGATTTCCGGAAACAGGATGATGTGGGGTGCATCTGCGGCCTGTTCAGCGGCCAGTCCGCCGGCCGCGGCGATCCAGCCGGCATGCCGGCCCATCACTTCCAGAACGAACACCTTGGTCGATGTCTTCGCCATCGAGGCGACATCGAAGCCGGCCTCGCGGATGGATACGGCGACATACTTGGCCACCGAACCGAAGCCCGGACAGCAGTCGGTCATCGGTAGATCGTTGTCCACGGTCTTGGGGATATGAATCGCCTGAATGGGATAGCCCAGACGTTCGGCGAGTTGCGAAACCTTGAGGCAGGTGTCAGCCGAATCGCCGCCGCCGTTGTAAAAAAAATAGCCGATGTCGTGCGCCTTGAAGACCTCGATCAGACGCAGGTACTGGGTGGGATCGTCCTCGAATTTCCGGAGCTTGTAGCGGGCTGAACCGAAGGCGCCCGAGGGGGTATGCCGCAGCGCACGGATCGCGGCGGCCGATTCTCGCCGGGTATCGACCAGGTCTTCCATCAGGGCGCCGACGATGCCGTGTCGGCCGGCGTAGAGCGTTGCGATGCGTTGCGGATGCTTGCGGCAGGTTTCGATGACCCCGCAGGCCGAGGCGTTGATCACCGCGGTCACGCCGCCTGATTGGGCATAGAAGGCATTGCGGGGTTTCATGGCGGGCATGCATCACCTGGACGAACGTGGCAATGAGTCAAGGATAGCGCAGCGGGTGGCTGGCCGGGCGTTCGAAACCAAGGTTTCCTAGTACCCAGGCGCCTCGCTTTTCTGTAGGGTAGCGCCTCTTTTCTGGAGGTCCGCGCGAATGATGCGTATCGTACTGTTGGGAGCCCCGGGGTCGGGCAAGGGAACACAGGCGCAACGTCTACAAGCGAAATATGGTGTGCCCCAGGTCTCTTCCGGAGATCTGCTGCGCGACGCCGTGGCGCGTGGAACGGCGCTAGGCCTGAAGGCCAAGGCGGCGATGGATTCCGGGCAACTCGTTTCCGACGATATCGTGCTGGGATTGATCCGGGATCGCCTTGGCCGTCCCGATGCGGCGAACGGCTTCATCCTCGATGGCTTTCCCCGCAATATCGATCAGGCCAAGGCGCTGAGCAAACTGTTGGAGGACATAGGACAGCCCCTGGAGGTCGTGCTGTTGCTCGACGTGCGCCGGCAATCCCTGGCCCGGCGTCTGACCGGACGGCGCAGCTGCCCCAAATGCGGCGCGATCTACAATATTCATTCGCTGCCGGCCGGCGTCATGACCTGCGCGCGCGATGGAACGGAACTCTATCAGCGGCCCGATGACAAGGAAGAAGTCATCGATAAGCGCCTGGAGGTCTACGAGCGGCAGACCCGGCCGCTGGTCCGGCATTACACGCGGCTGGGTTTGCTGCGGGCGGTCGCGGGCGAAGGTGAGCAGGATGAAGTATTCGAGCGCATGGAATCCGCCGCGCTGACCAGGCCCGTCTCATCGGCAGCAGTGCGGGTCGGCCGCAAGTCGGCCAAGCGCACGCCGCGATCTGCGAAACCGGTGCGATCGAGGACGATCCGCCCTGCCGGCGGAGCGGCGAAATCCAAGACGGCGAAATCCAAGGCATCGAGTCCGGTGGTCCGGCCGGCGAAATCATCAGGTAAGAAGGCGGTCGCCAAGGCCCGGCCGGCGGGTACGGTGATCCGGAAAGCAAAGTCCGCCGGCAAGACGGCGCTGCGCAAGGCAGGCGTCAAAGCGACCAAGACAGCCAAGGTAGCCAAGGCCGCCAAGGCCGCTGCGAGCAAGACGGCTAAGGTGGCCGCGAGCGCAAGGAAGCCGGCCACGGTCACCGCAAGAAGGAAGGCCGGAACGACGAAGAAGCTGTCCAGGAAAGCCGCCAGGCCGACGGCAAGAACAGCGCTAGGCCGCAAGACTGCGAAGCAGCGCACGGCACGGGCGCCTCGCGCGGCCGGCAGCCGCGGGGTACGCCGCGGGGCAGCAGGGAAAACAGCCAAAAAAGCGGCAAGGAAGAAATAAACCCGGGGTTGCTGCAGGAGGGGCAACCCGGCCGCGGTGATCCCTTCATGAGGATTCTTCGGCGGTCGTTCTCGACGATGGAATAGGGGGATGGGATCAGGCTCCGGCGAGTGCGGCCAGGTGCTCGCCGATCACTTCGCGGCGCCATCCCTTCGTCAGGCGCTCGGCATGACCCGAGAACACCAGGCGCTCGACATCGCGACGTGTCGCGAGCAGTTCGGGACTGATGCGCAACTCCTGGGCTTGGGTGCGTACGAAGTTCATGAGCCGCGTCACTTGTGAGAGCTGTTGTGGTTCGGGCCGCTGCGGCAGTGTTGCGGGCGCTTCGGCGTCCGCCATGCCGCACCCTTGCTCCACCAGCGACAATAGTTCCGCGCCTCGACGGCGAATGACACCGGCAGGCAGGGTGCGGATCCGCCCGAGATCCTGGATGCTCGCGGGCAGACGCTCGGCGATCTCGCGCAGGGCGTCATCGGTAAGAATCCAGCCTCGAGGCTTGTCGTGCCTCATTGCGGTGTTTTCACGCCATTGCGCCAGCAGCTTCGCAGTGGCGCGCTGCTCGGGTTGCAGCCGGTCCAATCCCTTGAGCCGTTGCCATGCAGTCCGCGGATCGGTTCGGTGCAACTCCAGACGTTCGAGTTCGCATGTCTCCTCAAGCAGCCATTCCAGCCGGCCGGCCGCCTCCAGGGCGTTACGCAGATCCAGATACAAGGGCACAAGATAACGTACGTCGTCGGCGGCATAGCGCAGTTGCTCCTCGCTGAGCGGCCGTCGCGACCAGTCCGCACGTGTATGAGCCTTTGCCAGGGTAACGCTCAGGCGTTCGGCAACGAGCGGCCCGTAGCCGATCTGCGCGGGGTAGCCGAGCAGGGCTGCTGCGATCTGGGTGTCGAACACCGGACCTGGCGGGCCCGATGGGCTGGTCAAGGAGATCACTTCGTAGTCCTGGCGCGCCGCATGCAGCACCTTGGTGCATTCGCGGTTTGCAAGCAGTTGCCATAGCGGCTGCAGATCGGGTATCGCCAGCGGATCGATGAGCGTACAGAAATCCGGCGTGGCGGCTTGAATGAGGCAGAGCTGAGGGAAATAGGTGCTCTCGCGCATGAATTCGGTGTCGAGAGCAAGGAAACGAGCGGCCGACAGCCGCTCCAGGGCCAACAGGAGATCGGCGGACGTAGCTATGGGAAGCGTGGCTTGCATGAAGGTGCGTGTACAATCGGCCTGGGGATGACCGCATCGATATTATAGGCGCCGCGCCGGCTTCTCGACTCACATGCTGAGACTTCTGCAAACCTTCGTCGATATCGCACTGTGGCGTAAGGGACCTCAGGATCTGCCGGCTTCCACGGTGTTGGCGTCGATGGTGCTGTTCATGTACGTGGCCATCGAGTTCATCGGCGTGCAGATGTTCGATTTGAGCCTGCGCGCCGCGGTGGTCTTCATTGGTGTGGATGTGCTGATGATCAGCGGATGGCTATGGCTGGTCTTGGCGTTTTTCGGACGCCGCCAGCGATTCGTTCAGACCATCACTGCGACCCTGGGCGTAGGCGTGATGATCCTCATACTGGATATCACGGTGCGCGCACTGCAGATCGGGCTGGGTCTGGGCAATGACCTGGCGAGCAACTGGTTGTTGCTGCGATTTCTGATCATCGCGCTGGTCATGGGAAGGATTTTCATGCATGCACTGGACCGTGGCCTGATGACCGGGATGGCGCTCACCGTGGCGATCATCTATTCGACCGAAGCGGTCGCCCAGATCATGCTCGGCGCCGTCTGACAGGGATCGCGATGCACATTCATATCCTCGGTATCTGCGGCACCTTCATGGGCGGCATTGCAGCGTTGGCGCGCGCAGCCGGACATCGCGTGACAGGATCCGATAGCGGCGTCTATCCGCCTATGTCCGAGCAGTTGACCTCCCTGGGTATCGAGCTGATCGAGGGTTACGAGCCGGGGCAGCTTCGGCTCGCACCGGACATCGTGGTGGTCGGCAACGTCATGAGCCGTGGCAACACCTTGATCGAGGCGCTGCTGGAAAGCGGCATTCCCTACACCTCGGGACCGGATTGGCTGGCACGGCATGTACTCACGGGGCGGTGGACCCTGGCGGTTGCCGGTACGCATGGCAAGACCACGACCGCCAGCGTGCTGACCTGGATACTGGAGCATGCGGGCCTGGACCCGGGTTTTCTCATCGGCGGGATTCCAGACAATTTTGCCGTATCGGCGCGTCTGGGCACGGGTGCTCCTTTCGTCGTGGAGGCCGACGAATACGATACCGCCTTCTTCGACAAGCGTGCCAAATTCGTGCACTACCGTCCGCGCACGGCCATTCTGAATAACCTCGAACATGATCATGCAGATATCTATCCGGACGTGGCCTCCATCCAATGGCAGTTCCAGCAGCTGTTACGGATGGTTCCACGCAACGGCCTGGTCGTCGCCAATGCCGCGGATGCGCATGTCATGGAAGTGATCGCCAAGGGTTGCTGGTCGCCTGTCGAGCATTTTGCCGGTGCTCCCCTCGAGCGGGACGGAGCGCTGGAACACTGGCATGTGGCCGTGCCTGACGAAGGAGACTACACCCGCTTTGCGATCATGCGCGGCACGCATTGCGCCGGTACGGTGGACTGGGCCATGCCCGGCCGGCACAACGCCGAGAATGCGCTGGCCGCCATTTTGGCCGCACGTCATGCCGGCGTCGATATGGACGTGGCGATCGCGGCCCTGAAATCCTTCAAGGGGGTCCGCCGCCGCATGGAAATCCGCGGTGTGGTTCGCGGCATTACCGTGTATGACGATTTTGCTCATCATCCCACGGCCGTTGCGGCTACGATCGAGGCTCTGCGGCGACGTGTCGGATCGGCGCGTCTGGTGGCAGTCCTGGAGCCGCGCTCCAATACCATGAAGCTCGGTACGCATCGTGAGGCGCTGGCGGGTTCCCTGGAACTGGCGGACCGGGTGTGGTTGTATCAGGGGCCGAACGTGCAATGGGATGTTGCCGGGGCGGTGGCTCCCCTGGGAGAGCGGGCCAGAGTCGTGAAAAATAGCGGTGAACTGACCGATCTTCTGGTGAGCACGCTGGCGCCCGGGGATCATGTACTGATCATGTCGAACGGCGGCTTCGATGGAATTCATGGTCGGTTGCTGGACCGTCTCGCCGACACATCCTCATGATTGCCCTGGCTGGCAATGACCGATAATTTGCCATTGTTTCCGCTGGGGGCCGTCCTGTTTCCTGGGGGGCTGATCAAACTACGGGTTTTCGAGCCGCGCTACCTTGCCATGGTCAGCCGCTGCCTGCGTGAAGACGCCGGATTCGGCGTGGTGCTGATCCTTGCAGGCGTCGAGGCGGGCGGCCCGGTACGCACGGCGCAAGTGGGCACCCTGGCGCGGATCGCCGACTTCGAGCAACTCAGCGATGGTCTCCTGGGCATCACGGCGCAGGGCGGGCATCGTTTTCGTATCCTGTCGACGACGTGCCGCAGCGACGGGCTGAACACAGCGGTGGTGGAATGGCTGGATGAGACGGCGGCGCTATCGATACCGCCGGAGATGGCGGTCTTGGCCGAACTGGTGAGGCAGGCCGGCGTATCATCTGGCGATGCGCCTGGTGCTCCGCGCTACGACGATGCGAGCTGGGTGGGCATGCGCCTGGCGCAACTGTTGCCGCTCACGCTGCCGGAGCGCCAGCGCTGCCTGGAAATGAACGGCGCGCTCGAGCGCCTGCAGTTCCTGCGTGAGCGGCTGGATATCAGGCATCATTAGCCGCACGGACCCTTCGGGATGTCGCTTGAAGGGTGTCAGCGGCCGATGCAAAGGCGTTTGAGCACCTGTCCAAACCGCCCTGCTCGAAACCACCCTGGGTTATGCCCTGCCGCCCATGGGCGGCAGGCAGGTCACCGGACGGCCGAGGACCGTCACGAAGCCGCGGCCCGGGGGCGGGTCAGCGCAACCGCAAGGGCGATGAGCGCGAACCATGCGAGGGCGGCCCAGCCGATCACGCCGTCATAGCTGCCGACGAGGGCGGAGAAGCGGGTTTCCTCGAGCGTCGTATCGGCGCGCAGCACGGCAATGACACAGACCCCGGCCGCGTGCAGACCGATGCAGGCGCCAATGGCTCCCGTGCGCCAGCGCACCAGCGCCAGCAGAATGCCCAGCATCGTCAGCGCAAGAAAGGAGTCGATGAAGGTCAGCGGATCCGCATAGTGCTCGAACAGCTGGCCCAGGACGGTGAATCCATGCAACCAGGAAACCTCGTCATTCGGGATGCGCAGCTTGCCGCCCAGGAAATGCAGGAACGCATACAGCAGGCTGGGTGCGAGGATCGCAGCGACGATGCCGGAGCCGCGCGCCGCTGCGTTGGCGGATCGAGTGCTGCTCTGCTCGAAACTACCCTGGGTTGTGCCGTCCCGCTCATGGGTTTTGCCTGCCGCGCCTTCGGATTCACGGCAGGCAAAACCCATGAGCGGGACGGCATGGCGGTCGTCTGGCGATTCTCCGATATTGCCGCCGGGCGACAGGGCCGTGAACAGAATGCCGCGAAAGAAGGTTTCCTCGATCAGCGCCACGATCAGCCCTGAAACGATGCCGCCTGCGATCAGCGCCGGCAGTGTCTGCGCGAAGCCCTCCTTCAGCGTCCGCACCTCGAGTCCGAGCAGCAATGCGACCAGCGGCGCCATCAGTACGACGCCGCCCAGCCACCCGATCGCCAACTGGCCCATGAATTCGCGCCGAGGCAGGCCGTAGCCCATCGCCGTGCGATTGGCCAGTCCCAACCGGCGTGTCAGCATCACCAGACCGATCAGTGCGAACAGCATCGCCAGCCGGTTCATGACTCGATGGACGGGCTCGACGGAAATGGTGCCGACCAGGAGCCATGCCGGATAGGTGAGGGCCGCGGCTAGAATCAGGGATGCGGTGAGCAGGACTACGAACAGGAGGAATGTGCGCATGTGGCGACCGGGATTTCTTGTTGGAATTCCTTGAAAGTCACGGCGGCTTGCCGCGTCCGGCGCCCGCAGGGCCGGAGGCCGCATGCGACCGGCTCGACGGTGAAAACCCTAGCATGAATCAGCGCGGTCCGCGCCAGGCGCTCGTTCATGGTCTCGATCGGGGTAAATGAAAGCCCTCCATCCGGACGTGTCACTCGTTAAAATGGTCGGCACAGCGCTTTGCTGCCCCAATTTTGTGGCGTTCTTCGTGGAGTGCCGCGCTGATCCATGGTTTGATGGGCTTCATGCTTCGACAGAACAGAGTTGACGGAAATTCGTCATCTATGGCTCCTGCGCCAGGACGACCGTCTTGAGCGGGGGCAGTTGAGTGCCGCAGAGTACGCTGTCGGCAGCGCAGCGCTGGTTCAATCGGCTGTGGCCGAGTACGCGCCTGGGACACGACCCTCTGGGCGACTGGTGCGTGCAAGGACGCTACGTCCCCGTCAGCATCGCGAATTGGAAGCTGACGTTCATGATGCGCCGCCGGGTGCTCGAATGCCGCGTGGCGCAACCGCTTTCGTTCACATCCACCCAGCGGCTGACAATCGTCATCCCGTTTCGCGACCGGGAAACCCATCTGCGTCAATTGCTGCCGATACTGGTACCCATGCTGCGCGAACAGGGTATTCGCTACCGGATCGTCGTGGTCGAGCAGGAGCGCGGGCAACTGTTCAATCGAGGCAGGCTCATCAACGCCGGGATACGTTTCACGGCCGAGGCAACCGATTATTATTGCCTGCACGACGTGGACGCGCTGCCCCTGGTCGCGAACTACGCCTGTCCTTCCCAGCCGCTGCGTCTGGTCAGATGGATTGCCGATCACCGGGCGGATCCGCCTGCCGATGCTCAGCGATCGCAACATTATTTCTCCGGTGCGGTGTCCATCCGCAAGGATCAGGTATTCGCGGCCAACGGCTATTCGAACGATTACTGGGGATGGGGCGGGGAAGACGACGATTTCTTTTTTCGTCTGCTGCTGCAGGGGATGTTGTGCTACTACGACACGCAGGGACGATTTCTCGACCTGCCCAATCCAGCGCACCAGCAGGTGCGCAGAGATGCTCGGACCGTACCGTCCCATTGGAAGCATAACCGCCGGCGTCGCAGTCGCCTGGTGCGAGGATTGTTGGATCCCGCCCAGGATGGGCTGAGCACGCTACGCTATGAAGTCATCGATCATCGGGGTCATGGCGATCACGAAAGGCTACGCGTTCGCTGGTAGGATCCTTCAGGAAGGCCGCCAGGCAATGGTATCGATGCCTTCCGCGGCGACACGGTAGCCGTTTGCGGCGAATCGCGCAGCGTGCGCCGCTCGCTCGACGCCGGTCATGTTCTTGTGCTCGAACTTGACGAGGGTGGGAAGGAATCGGGCGAAGTCGATCATGTGCAGGATGGCGGAATCGTAACCCTCGGTATCGATCTGCAATAGGACTGCGTCCAGCATTCCGGTACGCTCGAGCAGTTCCATCAGCGGTACGCAGTGCACCTCTTCCTCGATCACATCGGCCGGCCGAATGCCGTGTCTGATCAGATGGTCGCGATCGAACGAGGCGATACCATTGGCCCAGCCCGGATAACGCGGCATCGCCGAAGGGGCGACGCGAAAGATCGGCAATACGCCGGCTGTCGTGTGAATGGCCCGATTGACAGGCACGATTTGCGGGTAATCGGCATAATTCATCCGCAACCGCCCGAACATGTCGGGCAAGGGTTCGACCACGATGCCGGCGCACGAATGTTCCGTTACGAATGAATACAGCCCATCGAAACGCACGCCGTCGTTGGCGCCGATCTGTACGAACTTGAGCCCTTGTGGTGCGCCGCGCACCAGCGTATCGAGCTGGCGTTGAAACCGGGAGATACGCTCGATGCGGTAGCCGGCCGGGCGCAGCAGACGATTCAGCAGCTTTCTCATGGCTTTTGGTAACTGATCATGAAGGGTAGGTTCTTGAACGGAAGGATACCGCGCATCTTGATCGTTTCGTTGCTCGTTCTCGTGGCGCAGCCTCCCGGCTGGGCCCGGGGCGTCAGCCCCTATCTGCCGCTCAATCTTTCGCCGGAGATTGAACGGCAGATCGAGCGGGTATTGATCCTCGCCGACAAGTCGGTAATGTCTCGTCCCATTCCTGCGGCGGTGGTGCTCGACGCGTTGCCCGCCGCTTGTCGTGTCGATGAAGTGCTGTGTCGCCGCGTTCGGCGCTACCTAGACCGCTACATGCAGCAGGCCGGGATTTCGCAGGCGAGCGCAGAGATTGCCGCGACCGATGGCGTGGCGACACCGTTGCCAAACCGGCGTGGCCTGCTCAGCGACAGCGCCTGGCAGGTATCCGCGCAAGCCTATTGGCAGCCCCGCGATCATGTGCTGTTGAACCTGGGTGGCGTGGCTCATGAAGACGACGCCACGCCCACCGGCTCGATACTGAGCCTCGGCTTCGATTTCGCGCAACTCGACATCGGCTATCGCGATCATTGGTTCTCGCCCTTTGCGCATGGCGCAATGATCATCAGTACGCAGGCGCGCACCCTGCCGTCCGTGACCTTGTCGAACTATCGCCCGATCAGCCGATTGGGGTTGCAGTACGAGGTATTCCTGGCGGAAATGGCGCATTCCGACCGGATTCGATTCGAAGACGGTTTCACGGCCGGCAACCCCCGGCTGGCGGGACTGCGATTTTCCATCGAGCCTGCGGCCGGCTGGTCGCTGGGCGCGAACCGCATGATGCAGTTCGGTGGCGGCGCGCGCGGTGGCCGGTCCGTCGGCGATTTCTTCGACGCCTTGTTCAAGCCGCACCAGAACGACAACCGCAGTGACACCTTGAGCCAGGAACAGGAGTTCGGCAATCAGGTGGCGGCCTGGACCAGCCGGTTCATCTTCCCGGGATCGATTCCGTTCACCGTCTATCTGGAATATGCCGGCGAAGACAACTCATATGGAGGCGATTTCCGGCTGGGTAACGCGGCATTGTCGATGGGTATCACATTTCCCCGGTTGTGGCGTCGGTTCGATTTGTCCTATGAGACGTCGGAATGGCAGAACGGTTGGTACGTGCATGGCATTTATGCCGATGGTCTGACGGAGGACGGACGCGTGCTGGGGCATTGGGGTGCTGATGCACGCGCTCCAGGCGATGCCGTCGGCGCACAGTCGCACATGCTGCGCCTGGGTTGGGAGCCGCGTTTCGGCGGCCTGATGCAGCTGCGAATGCGTACCATTGCCAACGAGTCCTACGGCAGCGTCGATTACGAACGCGGCTATGAGGCGGGCTTGAGTTACAGCCGTACGCTGCGGGGCTTGACGGCGGGCGCGGAGATCCTGGCGGGACGCGACGTCTTTGGCGACGACTACGGCCGGCTGGCGGGATTCGTCCGCTTCGGTGATGAATGGGCCGACGGCGGGAGTGCCGCCTGGCTGGATGACGTCAGCCGTCCGCGGGGCGCGGAATTGTTCGTCGATGCGGGAGTCAACCTCAGTCGAGCGACGATCTTCCCCGGGGACGGTAGTCCGCGGCACACGACATCGGATGAAGTCGCGCCGCATATCGGGCTCGGTGCGCGCCGCGCCGTCTCGGATCGCAGTGATCTGGGCGTGCGAGTGGAGTTCGATCGTATCGACGGTGAGGCGTTGCTGGCGGTCCGGGCGTTGGACTACCGCTATCGTTTCCGCAATCCGCTGGCGTTTTCATTGTTCATCGGCGCGGCGCGCTATGAGCTGGCGACTCCGGCCTACGGCTATTACCTGGGTGCCGGCGTGCAATGGCGGGACATCCTGCCGCAATTCGATTTGGGCCTGGACTGGCGTTATGCCGACAAGGTAGCGCGAGACAAGCTGCTGGCCTCGGATCCGGCCATCGATCCCAGGCCGGACATCTTCTATGACATCAGCGGCTGGAGTTTGTCCCTGAGTCGTCGCTTCTGAGATATCGTGCGCATAGTCGCTCGAATAGCGAGTCGCCGGGGAAGGGTGCATTCTTGTCGAAACCGCGTGCTCGGCGCGTCATCTCATTCCACAAATGAAGCGCAGAACTCGCTTGCGTCAGCATCGGGTTGTCTCGCAGGCTGTCGTCGAAGATCGTGTGCCAGTTCTGATAATGCACCGGATAGAAGTGCCAGAAGGGCAAGGCCAGATTTTCGTACCCTAGATGACGTACGGCATGCGTGAAACCACGCGGGCCGAATTCTCCCCAACGAATGTGCGGGCGAGTGTCGCCGGGCCGCAGGCGCCGCAGCAGCTTGCGACGTTTCATGCGTCCGCTGTCGTACGATAGCCAGCGGTTGGGATGATCCCAGCACTCGAGCATCCAGGCCGCGAGCTCGTGGCCGGCGGGCAGCCCGAGTACGGCCACGTTGATCGTCGTCAGAGTCTCCCAGGCGAACAGCTCCGCTCGCCCATAGTTCAATGGCTTGAGGCAGACGACGTCCGTATCGGCCCAGATGCCGCCCTGACGGTACAGCAGCCGGAAGCGGAACCAGTCCGCGAACGCCGCCACCGAGTTGTGGCGTTTGTCGCGAAACAGGTATTTTTGCGCCAGGGTCTCGGCGGCATCGACGAGCGTCACTCCGGGCGGCACGTTCTTCGGTGGTTCGTACGTATGCAGCAGCAGCGTATGCCCATTCGCCATGAACGAGTTCATGCACAGGCGCTCCAGGCGCGAAAGCCATGAGCCATGCCAGAACATGTGCACCGCCGGCAGTTTCTCGCGGGGTGTCGTCTGAGCGGCCATCGATGAGGCGCTCATGCGGGCGCTCGCTCGAAAACGGCCACGACCGCGTGTCCAATCGGCCGCAGCACAGGGTTGCGCAATGCGGGGCGCAAGAGCGCAGCGCCGATCTTCGCTCCGCGGCGCACCAGCCAGCCGCGCAGCCGCGGATCCAGCAGGTGGGGTTCCGGCCCACTGCGTAAGGCCATGCCGTATTCGGCGACGATGCGCGCGTACCAACTCACGTGGGAGTCGGCCAGCGGTTCGTGTTCGATCGTCACCACGCTCAGCCCGAGCTGGCGAGCTGCGTTGCGGAGACTCAGATCCGACCAGCGCGTGACATGATGCGGTGGCATGTTGAGGATATCCCAGAAATCGATATTCGCGAACGAATCCTCGCTGGGCACGGCCAGGAGCAATCGTCCACCGCTGCGCAGGCAGTCACGCGCGCTTTCGAGGAAGGAGCACACCTGAGGCACATGCTCCAGCACCTGGAAGGCGCAGACAACGTCATACTCGCCTACATGCCGACTCGCGTGAGTCTGCAGATCCTCCTGCAGCAGCCGTACACCCTCGCGTGCGGCGATCTCGATGGCATCGGGACTTGTTTCCAAGCCCAGATAGGAGGCGCAGCGCACGTGGCGGGAGAACGCGCCCTTGCCGGCGCCCACTTCCAGTACCTGGTCCTCGGGACGAATGTGGTGTGCCGCGATATCGTACTCCGCCTTCTGTTCGCGGTAGTACCAGGGGATGGCCTGCAGTTGTCGATAGAAGTCGGCGTCACCCGCGGCTAGCGGCTCGAAGAAGCGCAGATCGCAGGCGGTACAGTGCAGGTAATCGATGCGCTCGACATCCATCCGGATGTGTATCTTGAAGGATCGCAGATATTCTTCGCGCAGTACGGCAGCATCGAGGGTCGCAAGCCGGATGCTGCGCGCGTGCGCGCACAACGGGCAGCGCGTCGCCTCCTCTACGGCGTTCATGCCGTATTCATGCACTGCAGCGCGGCTTGCGCGGCGCGAACGGTTTCGGCGATGTGCTCCTGCGTGTGGGCGATCGAGACGAACCCCGCTTCGAACGCCGAGGGCGCAAGATATACACCCTCGCGCAGCATGGCATGGAAAAAGCGCCGGAATCGGTCCGCATCGCTGGCCATGACCTCGGTGAAGCTGCGCGGTGCGCGCTCGGTGAAGAACAGTCCGAACATGCCGCACACATGGTTGGTGCTGAACGCGACGCCGGCATCGCGGGCGGCCTCGGCGAGGCCTTCCACGAGCTGAGTGGTCGTCTGGGCGAGACGGGTGTGGAAGTCGGGCTCGCCGATCAGTTCCAGGGTCTTCAGGCCCGCGGCCATGGCGACCGGGTTGCCCGACAGGGTGCCTGCCTGGTAGACCGGACCCAGCGGGGCGATCTGTTCCATGATGTCGCGGCGTCCGCCGAAGGCGCCGACCGGCATGCCGCCGCCGACGATCTTGCCCAGCGTGGTCAGGTCGGGTTTGATGCCGTACAGCGCCTGCGCTCCGCCCAGCGCCACCCGAAAACCGGTCATCACTTCGTCAAAAATCAGGACGCTGCCGTGCTGGTCGCAGACCGAGCGCAGTGTTTCCAGGAATCCGGGCGCGGGCGGCACGCAGTTCATGTTGCCGGCGACGGGTTCGACGATGATGCAGGCGATCTGCCCGCCCACGGCATCGAACACCTGCTTCACTTCGGCGGCATCGTTGTAGGCGAGCGTAAGTGTCTGCGCCGCGAGTTCCTTGGGGACACCCGGTGAGGTGGGTACGCCGAAGGTCAGCGCGCCGGATCCCGCCTTCACCAGCAGGGAGTCCGAGTGACCGTGATAGCAGCCTGCGAATTTCACGATCTTGTCGCGGCCGGTATAGCCGCGTGCCAGGCGAATCGCGCTCATGGTCGCTTCGGTGCCGGAGCTGACCATGCGCACCAGTTCGATCGACGGCATCAGCTCACCGATCTTGCGTGCCAACTGCGTTTCGATCCGGGTAGGCGCGCCGAACGACAAGCCCAGAGCCGCACGTTCTTGTACCGTCCGGATGACCTCTGGGTGCGCATGACCGAGAATCATCGGTCCCCAGGAGCCTACATAATCGATGTAGCTGCGGCCGTGCTCATCATGGATCAGCGCGCCGCCGGCACGCTCGATGAAGATCGGCTCGCCGCCGACGGCCCGGAAGGCGCGTACCGGGGAATTCACGCCGCCGGGAATATGGCGAGCGGCATCGGTGAATGAAGACAAGGCCGTAACTCCTGGGCGTGGCCGTCATGATGGGCGCTGCGCGGACGCCGGGTCCGGTCGCAGGGTCGTGCAAAAACACTGGGCGCCAAGTGTAAGCGGGACGATGCCGAGGCGCATCCTCCAGGAGTGCTGCGTCCCGATCGCGGCATTCGCAAGCAAGATATCGAGGCGATCGAGGTGTGAGAGACCGGCTCAGTGTCGTTGCAGCACGTGGCCCCTGCTGCGCAATAACGCCACGACGCTCTCCGGCCCGACCAGATGCAGCGCGCCGACGATCACTAGATAGTCCTGTTCGTCCTCCAGCAGCGCCTCGATGTCCGTCACCCAACGGTGATTGCGTTCGATCGTGAGAGGCCGGTAGAGCTCGGGATAGGCTGCGAAGCCTTCCGCCAACAGGCGCTCCAAGGTCTGGATGTCCCCCTGGCGCCAGGCCGATAGCAATTCGTCAAGATCGCGATCCATGCGCTCGAAGTCTGCGACGCTGTACATCAGAAATTCGATCTGCAGTGTCTCGGGCAGATTAGCAAGATAGCTCAGCTGCTGCCGCAGGGTCTCCAGACCCGTGACGGGCTTTTGATCCCGCCGCGCCCGAGCCGCCAGGCGTTGCTCTATGCCGGCTCGAGACTCCAACCCCCTTCTGGCAAAATGCTGCTGAATCAGGGTCATGGCAGCCAGCCAGGGACGCAGAGGGTTCAGCAGTGCCGGATCCAGCTCTAGTTCCCGGGCGGCTGTGGCGACGGCTGCATGAGCCTGCGGCCCCAATTGCTGCTCGAGCGAGCGGCCAGGCGGCAGCAGACCCAGCTCCAGCAGGCTCTGCTGCATGTCCTGGAGGTCGAGGTTGCCTATGTCGATTTCCATGACGAGTCTGTCGGCTTGGGCGTAGGCGGCTTCGATGGCTGCAGGTAGCGGCTCATCCGGCGGCAGGAAATGGATCGACCCCAACAGATAGAGGGTGTTGCGCCGGCCTTTTACCGACCACAATGTATGCTGCGGCTCATGCTCTGCATGTCTGGATGCAGCCGGGGCACTGGCGTGGGCCAGGGCGTGGTGCGGAAAGGTCGCGATCCGCATCGTGACTTCAGGAGCCGGCATCGGCAGTGCCGGATGCGCCATGGCGCCACGCGGCATCGGAATGGCGGCCAGCAGCCACAAAAATACGAGCGTGGCGCACAGGTCAGCTACTTTCATGCCGACCACTATAAGGGATGAATAGCGCCGGAGGATGGGCGGCGCAGGCGGGCCGGCGTCCGTGCCGCAGGATGGCGGCGGCTCCAAGTCAGACCGGATCGATCAGGCGGCGTTGCTTCGGGCCGCGTCTTCCAGCCAGCAGACTTCGGTGGCGATCGTGCCGTCCGGCATCAGTTCCAGCAGGCGATAGCCGGGCGGGCGGTCGTCGATCGAAAAGTCGGGGCTGCCGGGCAGGAACTGGGCGCAGGTCGACGGTGAGGCCATGAATCGCACGCCGCCTATGAAATGGTCCAGGGACTGGTGCACATGGCCCCACAGGACACCACGAACATTAGTGTGCTTGCGTACCAGGGCCAGAAACTCGTCCGCATCGCTCAGACCGACTTGATCCAGCCAGTTGCTGTGCATTCGGATCGGATGATGATGCAGGCAGAGCAGGACGTGATCCTGGTCCGGTAAGTGCAACAGGCTGTCCAGGGCGGTGAGCTGCTGTTTACCCAGGCGTCCACCGGCCTGATGCGCCACCTGGGAATCCAGCATGACAACCCGCCAGGGTCCGAATGCCTGGTGTCCGCCGAGCTGAAACGGCGCCTGCGCCAAGGCCGTACGCATCGGGCCGGGGAGGTCGTGATTGCCGGCCAGGCACAGTACGGGTACCGGTGAGTCCGCGAACAGCTCGCGGATCCAGCGATAACCTTGCGGATCGTCCTGGACCAGATCGCCGGTCAGCAGGATCCCGTCGGGTCGCGGGCAGCGCCGGCGTGCATCGGCCAAAGCAGCCTGCAGCGAGGGCAGTGAGGCAATCCCGCGCAGGCGTGCCGCATCATCGCCGAAAAGGTGCATGTCGGTGAATTGCAGAAGGCGGACGGAAGGCATCTTGACGGATATTTCCTTGAGTCGGGAGGACATGTGCAGCCATCCTAGCAATCACAAATGCGTCAAAAAGTGACCGAGGTCCGGTCGGTCGTACCGGCGAGCGGTGGCGCATGAAATTCTTGCATTCGGTCTCATTACATAGTCGTTTTACCAGCCGTTTTACTTATGTCTGCACGGATGCCGGGGGTGGAAAACGGTATGGATTTCCGCATTTTTGCAAGCTGCCAGCTAAACGCACCCCAAAACGTATCCCAAAACGTATTCTTGAGAGCGTGGTTCCGGAACGCGACAGGAACTCGATACAACTCGGACTGCGAATGGCGCATATCGATCGTGGTTTGCCGAGAGTTCACGGGATTCCGCCGGAGGCCGCATTGCTCGGCTTCGCCCCTTAGTCCAAAATGCGCGGCCTTCACCGCGTTTTTCGACCTAACCCTAGAGTATTTTCCTGATGCAGATTTCCCGTCGTCGGCAGCTTGCCAACGCCGTCCGTGTTTTGGCGATGGATGCGGTTCAGAAGGCCAATTCCGGACATCCGGGCATGCCGATGGGAATGGCCGATATCGCCGAGGTGCTCTGGAACGACCATCTGCGACATAATCCGGGCGATCCGCAATGGTGGGATCGCGATCGGTTCGTGCTGTCCAACGGACATGGCTCGATGCTGCTGTACGCCCTGCTTCATCTGAGCGGCTATCCCCTGACCCTGGATGATTTGCGCGCATTTCGCCAGTTGGGTTCCCACACGGCGGGACATCCCGAGCATGATCCGCAACGAGGGATTGAAACCACCACGGGCCCGCTGGGCCAGGGCCTCGCCAATGCCGTGGGCATGGCATTGGCGGAGAAAATGTTGGCGGCAAGCTTCAATCGTCCTGGTTTCGATCTGGTGGATCATCATACCTGGGTGTTTCTCGGCGATGGCTGTCTCATGGAGGGCATTTCTCACGAGGCCTGTTCTCTGGCCGGCACGCTGCAACTGGGCAAGCTGATTGCGTTCTACGACGACAATGGCATCTCGATAGATGGCCAGGTGCAAGGCTGGTTCACCGACGATACGCCGCGACGTTTCGAGGCCTATGGCTGGCACGTCGTACCGAATGTCGATGGCCATGATCCTGCTGCGATCGAAGCCGCCATCGTTGCGGCAAAGCAGCAGGATCGGCCCAGCCTGATCTGCTGCCGGACGATCATCGGCTACGGTGCACCCAACAAACAGGGTACCGAGGCCACCCATGGCGCCGCGCTGGGCGTCGAGGAGGTCGCAGCGGCCCGTCAGAAACTAGGCTGGGTCTGGGAGCCTTTCGTGATTCCGGAAGACATCCGCAGCGGCTGGGATGCCCGCGAGCGCGGTGCGCGGCGCCAGGCACAATGGAACGATTTGTTTGCCCGCTACAAGCTTGCATTTCCCGGCCCGGCTGCGGAGTTCGAACGGCGCATGCGCGGCGAACTGCCTGACGGCTGGAGTGCGGTGGTCGAGGAATATGTGGCACAGGTGGCTCAGTCCGGCGGCAGTCTGGCGACGCGCCAGTCCTCGCAACAGGCGCTCAACGCCTATGGTCCGGTGTTGCCCGAGCTGTTTGGCGGCTCGGCCGACTTGACCGGCTCCAACAATACGAATCGCAAGGATTCCCGCGCCGTCACCGGCGAGGATGCAAGCGGCAATTACCTGCACTACGGCGTGCGTGAGTTCGGCATGTCGGCCATGATGAACGGTATCGCCCTGCATGGCGGACTGATTCCGTACGGCGGCACCTTCCTGGTTTTTTCGGACTATGCACGCAATGCCATGCGCATGTCCGCGCTCATGAAGCAGCGCGTCATCTATGTCATGACACACGACTCCATCGGCCTGGGCGAGGATGGACCGACACACCAGCCGGTGGAGCACCTGCCCAGCCTGCGCCTGATTCCCAACATGACGCTGTGGCGTCCCTGCGACGGCACGGAAACTGCCGTGGCCTGGGCGGCGGCAATCGAGTGGCGTGATGGGCCCAGTTGCCTGGCTCTATCCAGGCAGGGCTTGCCCGCACAGCCGCGCAGCGCTGAGCAATTGGCCAATATCAAGCGCGGCGGCTATGTCCTGCAGGACTGCAAGGGTATGGCGCAGGTCATATTGATCGCTACGGGCTCCGAGGTCGCTCTGGCGCTGGAGGCCGCACGGCAGCTGACCCAGGACGGCAAGAGAGTGCGGGTCGTATCGATGCCCAGCGTCTGCGTGTTCGAAAGGCAGGACGAAGCCTATCGAGAGCAGGTATTGCCTGGCGGTGTGGAATGTCGCGTGGCCATCGAGGCGGCAGTACCGGATACCTGGTGGCGCTATGTCGGACTACGCGGCGCGGTCATCGGTATGACGAGTTTCGGCGCTTCCGGAACGGCGCAGGATCTGTTCAGGCACTTCGGATTCACCACGGAGTGCGTGGTGCGCAGGGTGACCGAACTGTTGGCATGAGTGTGAATCTTTCGAGGAAATGAGAATGCCCATCAAAGTTGGAATCAATGGCTACGGTCGCATCGGTCGCAATGTGCTGCGTGCTTTATACGAGGCCGGGCGCCAGAACGAAATCCGGATCGTGGCACTCAATGATCTGGGTGATGCGGGAACCAATGCACATCTGACGCAATACGATACCGCTCATGGCAGGTTCGGCGGCGAGGTCCGGGTGGAAGGTGATTCGATGCTCGTCAACGGCGATCGCATCCGTGTTCTGGCTGAGCGTGATCCGGCCAAGCTGCCCTGGGGTGAGTTGGGGGTGGATGTCGTGCTCGAATGCACGGGCTTGTTTACCAGCAAGGCGAAGGCCGCAGCTCATCTGACGGGTGGTGCGAAGAAGGTGCTGCTTTCCGCGCCGGGCGGCAAGGACGTCGATGCGACCATCGTCTATGGCGTCAATCACGAGCTGCTGAAGTCCAGCTATACTGTCGTGTCCAACGCATCCTGCACGACCAATTGCCTGGCGCCGGTTGCCAAGGTATTGAACGAGTCGATCGGCATCGTGTCGGGCATCATGACGACGATTCACGCATATACGAACGACCAGGTGTTGACGGATGTCTATCATTCCGATCTGCGTCGCGCGCGTTCCGCCACGATGTCGATGATTCCGACTAAAACCGGCGCTGCAGCAGCCGTCGGTCTGGTCCTGCCGGAACTCGATGGCAAGCTCGACGGTTTTGCCGTACGGGTGCCGACGATCAATGTTTCGCTGGTGGATTTGACCTTCGTCGCGAAGCGTGCAACCAGCGTTGCGGAAATCAACGAGGCGATGCGTGCAGCCGCCACGGGACCGCTCAAGGGGGTCCTGGCCTATACCGATGCGCCGCTGGTGTCGATCGATTTCAACCATGATGCGCATTCCTCCACCTATGATGCGACCCTGACCAAGGTGATGGACGGCACTCTGGTAAAAGTATGCTCCTGGTACGATAACGAATGGGGATTCTCGAACCGCATGCTGGATACCACGGCAGCGTGGTCGAAGGCCGGATAGGAGGAATTCTCGATGCCCATCCTTCGCATGACTGATCTCGATCTGCGCGGCAAGCGGGTGTTGATCCGCGAGGATCTCAACGTGCCAGTGCAAGGCGGAAAAGTCAGCAGTGACGCCCGGATTCGTGCGGCGCTGCCGACGATCCAGTCAGCTAAGGACGCCGGTGCCCGCGTGCTGGTGATGTCTCATCTCGGCCGTCCGGAGGAAGGTGTCTATGACGAGGAATTCTCGCTCGCTCCGGTTGCTCGGCGCCTGGGGGAGTTACTCGGCTTCAAGGTGCGTTTCGAGAAGGATTGGCTGGATGGCGTAGAGTGTGCTGATGGGGAGGTCGTACTGCTCGAGAATGTGCGATTCAACAGGGGTGAAAAGCGCGACAGTGACGATCTGGCACGCAGGATGGCCGCTTTGTGCGACGTCTATGTGATGGATGCCTTCGGTACTGCGCATCGTGCCGAGGCGAGTACGCATGGTGTGGCGCGTCACGCGAAAGTGGCCTGTGCCGGTCCGCTGCTGATGAACGAACTGATCGCGCTGGAGACTGCGCTGGAAAAACCGAAGCGGCCACTGATCGCCATCGTGGCCGGTTCGAAGGTGTCCAGCAAGCTGACGTTGCTGGAAAGCCTGCTGGGCAAGGTGGACAGATTGATCGTCGGCGGAGGCATTGCCAATACGTTTCTTGCCGCACAAGGCATCAATATCGGCAAGTCGCTGGTCGAAGCGGAGATGATCGATATCGCCAAGGGATTGCTGAAACTTGCGCACGAACGTTCTGCGGATATCCCCTTGCCGACGGACGTGGTCGTTGCCGAGGAGTTTGCCGCTACCGCCGAGGCGGACGTCAAGGCGGTCGATACGGTGGCAGCCGATGAAATGATTCTGGATATCGGACCGGATACGGCGGAGCGTTTTGCGCGCATGCTGAATGATGCGGGTACGATCGTCTGGAACGGCCCGGTCGGGGTGTTCGAGTTCGATCAGTTCGGCGAAGGTACGCGGGTGATTGCTCAGGCCATTGCTCGTAGCCCGGCTTTCTCGATCGCCGGCGGCGGCGATACGCTTGCTGCCATCGAGAAGTATCGGGTCGAAGGCGATATTTCCTATATTTCCACCGGCGGCGGTGCCTTCCTGGAGTTCTTGGAGGGCAAGAAACTGCCGGCGGTCGCGATTCTCGAAAAACGAGCGAGTTAGCCTACGAATGCTGCGCCGAACCAAGATTCTGACGACGCTCGGCCCGGCAAGTGATGATCCGAAGGTACTCGCGGACTTGCTGCGCGCGGGCGCTGACGTCGTACGAATCAATTTTTCCCATGGTGAACCCCAGGCGCATGTGGAACGCGTGAAGCGGGTCCGCGAGATCGCCGGCCAGGTCGGCAAGCTGGTCGCCATTCTGGGCGATCTGCAGGGACCGAAAATTCGCATCGAGCGCTTTGCCGCGGGACGGGTATTCCTGAATGAGGGCGATCCCTTCACGCTCGATGTCTCGCTCGATGCGAAATCGGGAACGGAGAAAGCCGTCGGCGTGGCCTACAAGGGCCTTCCTCGCGATGTCGCCGCCGGTGATCTGCTGCTGCTCAATGACGGCCAGATCGTTCTGGAAATCAACGAAGTCGATGGTCCACGCATCCATACCCGGGTCATCACTGGCGGTGAATTATCCGATAACAAGGGTATCAACAAGCAGGGGGGCGGTCTTTCGGCCGGTGCGCTGACCGACAAGGATCGCGCCGACATCAAGCTGGCCGCAGAGTTGGGGGTGGACTATCTCGCGGTTTCATTTGCCCGCGACGGCGATGACATGGAAGAGGCCCGTGGCTTGCTGCGCCGGGCGGGTGGTCATGGTTTCCTGGTGGCAAAGATCGAGCGCAGCGAGGCGCTGGCCAACTTGGAGCGCATCATTCTGGCCAGCGACGCCGTCATGGTGGCGCGCGGCGATCTGGGAGTGGAAGTCGGCAACGCCGAGTTGACCGGCTTGCAGAAACACATCATTGCAGTGACCCGCAAACTCAACCGCGTGGCGATCACGGCGACGCAGATGATGGAATCGATGATCCACAATCCGATTCCGACTAGAGCGGAAGTATCGGATGTCGCCAATGCGGTGATGGATGGGACGGATGCGGTCATGCTTTCGGGCGAAAGCGCTGTCGGCAAGTATCCCGTCAAGGCGGTCGAGGCGATGGCGCAGGTCATTCTGGGGGCCGAGAAATACGAATCCTTGCACTCGCCTGTACGCCACCGAGGCGGTGACAATCTTCTCGAGAAGACCGACCAGGCGATTGCGATGGCAGTGATGTACACGGCCAATTATCTAAAAGTAAAAGCGATCGTCGCCTTGACGGAATCGGGTTCCACACCGCTGTGGATGTCGCGCATCCGGACCGATATTCCGATCTATGCCTTCACTCGCCATGAAGAGACACGTCGTCGGGTGCTGTTGTACCGTGGGGTGTATCCGGTGTCCTTCGATATCACCCACACCAACGTCCAGGCCGCTTACACCGATATTTTTCGGCTGATGCTGCGCGAGAAGATGGTCGAGGAGGGAGATCGCATCATTCTTACGAAGGGTGAGTTGACGGGGGTGGCGGGGAAGACGAACGCAATGAAGATATTGGAGGTTCGCGCCTAGCGTATTGCCTGGCGTATCGCCAGGCGCATTTATATTTGACACCCGCCGGTCACGTAACGCGCTCGTCTTCGCGATCGGAGCGGATTCGTGATGCTTTGCTGGCCAAATGCAATGCCGCCCCGCTCATGGTCTTTGTCGTCGTGCCTCAAATCCGAAGGCACGACGACAAAGACCATGAGCGGGGCGGCACGAAGGTACGGCAGCGAGGCCATGAGCGGGGCGGCACGAAGGTACGGCAGCGAGGCCATGAGCGGGGCGGCACGAAGGTACGGCAGCGAGGTCATGGGCGGGGACGGAAGGCACGGAAGCGATGACCATGAGTGCGCTCGGAAGGCTCCGGTGTGACGCGGACGGACGATCGACGAATTTACGGTGATTCATGACTGCACGATTCCAGGGTACTGATAACTACGTTGCCACCGAGGACCTGATGATGGCCGTGAATGCGGCTGTGGTCCTGGGGCGGCCCTTGCTCGTGAAAGGCGAGCCGGGCACCGGCAAAACCCAGCTGGCCGAAGAGGTGGCCCGTGCGTTGGATCGCCCGTTGCATCGCTGGCATATCAAGTCGACGACCAAGGCGCAGCAGGGGCTGTACGAGTACGATGCCGTGTCGCGACTGCGCGATTCGCAACTGGGTGACGCCAAGGTTCACGATATCGGCAACTACATCGTCAAAGGCCGCTTGTGGGAGGCTTTCGAAAGCGAGGTACAGCCGGTATTGCTCGTGGACGAGATCGATAAGGCGGATATCGAGTTTCCGAACGATCTGCTGCATGAGCTGGACCGCATGGAATTCTTCGTCTACGAGACGCGTCAATGGGTCAAGGCGCGCCAGCGTCCGATCATCGTCATTACCAGCAACAACGAAAAGGAACTGCCGGATGCGTTCCTGCGTCGCTGCTTTTTTCACTACATCCGCTTTCCGGATCACGCCACGATGGAACGGATCGTTGCGGTGCATTATCCGACGCTCAAGCGCGAACTGCTCGCCGAGGCGCTCACGGCGTTTTATCGAATCCGTGACATGGCCGGTCTGAAAAAGAAGCCTTCCACCTCGGAGCTGCTGGACTGGATCAAGCTGCTGCTGGCAGAGGACATCCCGCCGGAGGCCTTGCGAGGCGATGACCTGAAGAAGGCGATCCCGCCCTTGCACGGCGCCTTGCTGAAGAACGAGCAGGACGTGCACTTGTTCGAGCAATTGGTATTTCTGCATCGGCGCCAGGGGCGTTAAGTCGAACCCGGCGGTTGACTCATGCTGGTTCCGTTTTTTTTCAAGCTGCGCGAAATCGGTGTCCCGGTCTCGATCACCGAGCTGTTGACCTTGCTGGAGGGGTTGAAGGCACGAATCATCGAACCCAACGCCGAGGAGTTCTATTTCCTATCGCGAGCCTGCCTGGTGAAGGACGAACGCCACTTCGATCGCTTCGATCGCGCCTTTGGCGCCTATTTCAAGGGTGTGGAAGATGCGTTCGAGGATCTGCTGGCCAATATTCCCGAGGAATGGCTCAGGCGTGCGAGCGAACGTATCTTGTCCGAGGAAGACAAGGCGCAAATCGAGGCCCTGGGCGGGTGGGACAAGCTGATGGAAACCCTGCAGCAGCGCCTGGCGGAGCAGAAGGAGCGTCATCAGGGCGGCAACAAGTGGATCGGGACCGCGGGAACTTCGCCTTTCGGCGCGTATGGCTACAACCCCGAAGGCATCCGCATAGGGCAGCAGGAGTCGCGCCATCGGCGGGCAGTGAAGGTCTGGGACCAGCGAGATTTCCAGAATCTCGATGATTCAGTGGAACTGGGTACGCGCAACATCAAGGTGGCGCTGCGCAAGCTGCGTCGATTCGCACGCGAAGGCGCCGCAGAGCACCTGGATCTGGATGACACGATCAGTTCGACTGCCCGCAATGCGGGCATGCTGGATTTGAAATTCGTGCCGGAACGGCACAATGCCGTCAAGGTGCTGTTGTTTCTGGATGTAGGCGGCTCGATGGATGATCACGTGCGGATTTGCGAGGAATTGTTTTCCGCTGCGCGCAGCGAGTTCAAGCACCTGGAATATTTCTATTTCCATAATTTCATATATGAGAGCGTGTGGAAGGACAACCGGCGGCGTCATGTCGAGAAGATCCCGACCTTGGAGGTCATGCGCACCTATGGACATGACTACAAACTGATCTTCGTGGGCGACGCCGCCATGAGCCCGTATGAAATCATTCAGCCCGGCGGCAGCATAGAGCACTGGAATGAGGAGACGGGTGCGGTCTGGATGCAACGTCTGGCGCGAACCTGGCCGCAGCATGTGTGGTTGAATCCCAAGCCACAGCCGCGCTGGGAACAGATTCCCTCGGTGCAGATCACCCGCGAGTTGATCGAGGATCGGATGTTTCCGCTGACCCTGGCTGGACTGGAGCGAGCGATCAAGGCATTGCATTAGCGGCGGAATTTCCTGTGCCATACTAATACCGAATCGCGGCCACTCACGATGTTGATGCTTCGTGGTATGAGATCCCATGAATCCTGACCGTCCATCCCAGCCGATTCTGCCGAAGGTCGGATTGATGCTGCCGGGCGGGGGAGCCCGCGCGGCGTATCAGGTGGGTGTGCTGCGTGCCCTGGCGGATCTGTTGCCGGCGCGTGCGGCCAATCCTTTTCCGGTCATCACCGGGACCTCGGCCGGAGCGGTCAATGCAACGGCCATTGCCGTGCACGCCGATCGTTTTCGGGTGGCGGTCGGCAATTTGGAGCGCGTATGGCGAAATTTTCAGGTTGGACAGGTATTTCGTGCCGACACGCTCAGCATGTTGCGTTCAGGCCTGCACTGGCTGTTGGCGATGGCATCAGGCGGCTGGCTGTTGCCGCCGCCTCGTTCGCTGTTCGATAACGCGCCTCTGCGTGAACTGCTGGGCAACCAGTTCGATTTCGGAGGAATACGCCGTGCGATCACCGCCGGCCATCTGGATGCCCTGTCCATTTCCGCCGCCGGCTATGTCAGTGCACGGTCGGTATCGTTCTACGAATGCCGTACAGGTTGCGAACCCTGGCAACGCATGCGCCGCGCCGGTGAACCGACGACGCTGTCGCTGGACCATATCATGGCCAGCATCGCTGTTCCGTTCTTGTTTCCGCCGGTGCGGCTGGAGGACGAATTCTATGGCGATGGATCGATGCGGGAAGCCAATCCCTTCAGCTCCGCCATTCATCTGGGAGCGCAACGCCTACTGGTGATCGGTACGCGCAATGACACCTTGCCGACATCACCGGCGCTGCCGATGTGTCCAAGTTTTGGCCAAATCTTCGGCTACATGCTTGATTCGCTGTTCACCGACGGACTGTATTCCGATCTGGAGCGCCTCACGCAGCTCAATCAGCTGGTGGATCGTTCCGGTCCGCTGACCAGTCCCAGCGGCGGAGCCGGGCCCGGAACGGGGGTGCAGCTCAAGCGGATCGATATGCTTGTCCTGTTGCCCAGCCGCGATTTATCCGAGATCGCGCGCTACCATGTCAGTTCACTGCCGCGGGCGCTGCGCGTCCTGCTGCGAGCCATGGGCGCCATGAATGCCGGGGGTGGACAGCTGATGAGCTATCTGTTGTTTCAGCAAAGTTATACCCGGGAGCTGATCGCATTGGGCTACATGGATGCGATGAAGCGCTCCGAGGATCTGGTTGCGTTCATGGGAGGCTATCCGGTGAGTTCGAGCGGTGCGACCGGTATCATGCGCCGGCTGGCTGCGCGCCGCGGCGTGCGTGAGGGATTACAGCAGGAAAAGCGTGCCGAGGCCCAGTAGCGAAGCGAATCCGATCACGTCGGTGATCGTCGTCAGGGTAACGCCGCCGGCCAGGGCCGGATCGATACCCAGGCGCTTGAGCACCAGCGGCACTCCCACACCGGCAATGGCAGCCGCCAGCAGGTTGATCATCAATGCGGCAAATACGATCACGCCCAGCGCCCAGGCTCTGAACCACAGACCGGCCGCGGTACCGACGACGCCGGCGACCACGAGACCGTTGAGCAGGCCCACGGCTATTTCACGCCACAATAGCCAGCGCGCATTCGACTGCTCTATTTGTCCAAGCACCAAGCCCCGTATGATCAATATCAGCGTCTGGCTGCCGGCGATGCCGCCCATACTGGCGACGATCGGCATGAGCACCGCCAGTGCAACGACTTTTTCGATCGTTGCCTCGAACATGCCCACGACATTGGCCGCCAAAAAGGCTGTTGCAAGATTCGCACTGATCCAGATGGCACGGCGCCGTGCACTCGTGACGACGCCGGCGAACATGTCGTCTTCCTCATCGAGGCCCGCCATGCTCATGACCGAGCGCTCAGCTTCCTCGCGGATGACGTCCACGACGTCATCGATCGTGATGCGGCCGAGCAGCCGGCCTTCCGGGCTCACGACCGCGGCAGATACCAGATCATGATTCTCGAAAAGCTTTGCCACTTCGGGGGCAGGGGTTTGCGGAGAGATACCCTCCACTGCGGAATCCATCAGTTCGGCAACCGTGGATTCCGGATCCTCGGTCAGCAAGGTCGTGATATCGATGCCGCCGAGATATTTGTCGTGCCGATTGACGACAAACAGCCGGTCGGTGCGATCCGGTAGTTCTCCGCGCATGCGCAGATAGCGCAGGACTACCTCGATGGTAACGTCCGGGCGCACGGTGACGGCGTCCAGATTCATCAGGCCGCCGGCACTATCGGCCTCGAACGCCAGGATCGACGAGAGACGCTCACGATCCTGCGCGTCCATGGACTGCAGGACGCGCTCGATGAGCGTCTCGGGCAGATCGCCGATCAAATCCGCCAGGTCGTCGACTTCCAAGTCTTCGGTTGCGGCAATCAACTCTTCGGCATCCATGCCGCTGATCAGCTCGCTGCGTACCTCTTCGTTGAGTTCGACCAGTACATCGCCTTCGAGCTCCGGCTCGACGAATTCCCAGATGATCTCCCGCTTGGCCGGGGGGAGCGATTCGATCAGGCGCGCGATTTCCGCCGGGTGCATCGAATTGATCATGCGTTGCCCGTGGCGCATGGATCCTTGTTCGAGCAGGTTGCGCAGCGTGACGAAGCGGCTCGATTTTGGCTCTGGGGCTTCGGTCATGATCGTTCGTCTATATGGCCGCGCAAACCAGTGGTGCACGCGGTTTGGGTTCGGACGGCGGCGTACGGGGGCGGCCGCGGCCAGGGTCAAAGGGATCGGGCGAAGAGACGCGCGGGCGAAGAGGCGCGCAGTGTAGCGGCGCCCGTGCTCATGAGAAAGGGAAATATGCTCTATACGCCGTGCATCGGCGCATGGGCGCTTGTGCAGGGGTCAGTGCCCGGGGCCGGGTGCGCCCAGGACCTGATGCCGCGCATTGACGTGGGCGTAACGGCTCGAAAAGTGGCGTGCCAGACGCTCCACCAGATAGACGGAGCGGTGCTGGCCGCCGGTGCAGCCGATCGCGATGGTCAGATAGCTGCGATTGGTGCGAATCAGTTCCGGAATCCAATGCTCCAGAAAACCGACCACGTCCGCGAACATTCTTGCGACGATCGGATGATGTTCGAGATATTCCACGACCGCCGAATCGCGGCCCGTCAAAGGCGCCAACCCGGGTTCCCAGTAGGGATTGGGGAGGCTGCGGACGTCGAAGACGAAGTCGGCATCCGCCGGCACGCCATGGCGAAATGCAAATGATACGAACAGAATCGACATGCGCCCTTCGATACGCCCCGCCACGCGCTGTCGAATCAGCTCCCGCAAGTCATGGACGCTGGTGCGGGTCGTATCGATGATCAGATCTGCGGCATCGGCGATGGGCTCCAGAAGCACGCGCTCCTGCTCCAAGGCATCGGCCAGTCCCAGTCCGGAGCGGCTCAGCGGGTGTCGCCGCCGCGTTTCGCTGTAACGCTTGAGCAGAGCATCCTGATCGGCGCGCAGGAACAATACTTCGCAGTTCAAGCCGCTGTGCTTGAGTTCCTCGATGAGCTTCGGTACCGAGGCGATCTCGGCAGGGCGGTTG
The DNA here is from genome assembly GCF_001579945.1 of Steroidobacter denitrificans. Lineage (NCBI taxonomy): Bacteria > Pseudomonadati > Pseudomonadota > Gammaproteobacteria > Steroidobacterales > Steroidobacteraceae > Steroidobacter > Steroidobacter denitrificans. The sequence continues at coordinate 735,196 of NZ_CP011971.1, forward strand.
CGGGCGTCCACACCCACCGCGGTGCAGCTGTAGGTGGATTCCTGCGAACGTACAGTGTGGGAGATGAACATGGGCAGCAGACCTGCCGGGATGTTATCGATGCAGTAGTAATCCAGGTCTTCTAGCATGTGCAGTGCCACGCTCTTGCCCGAACCCGACAGACCGCTGACGATGACCAGACGCATGGAGATGTACCAAGAGTGAATGAACCGAATGAGAGGCACAGACCGCAGGTGCCGACCGGTAGGAGACAGTCGTGCCCCGTGGTGGCGTACCGCCGATCCCGGCCGGCGCCGCGGATCCGGCGTCCGCGGGTCGACAGCTCAGATCGAGCGGGCTCTCAGAGCCTCCTCCGCATGATGGTCCGAGCGTTTCTCCTTGTGTTTCTTGACGCGGCGATCGAGCTTGTCGGCCAGGGCGTCGATCGCGGCATACATATCGGCGTCGATCGCATCGGCATACACCTTGGTGCCGTTCAGAAGTATGGTCGCCTCGGCTTTATGCTGGAGTTTTTCGACCGTCAGTATGCAATGCACGTCCATGACCTGGTCTGAGTGCCTGATGACCCGGTCGAGTTTACGTTCCACATAGTCTTTCAGCGCTGGAGTGATATCGACGTGATGGCCGGTGAGGTTCAATTGCATGGCGCCTCCTGTTGACGCTATCGGACGAAAATTCGTTTGCGTTCGCTGGATGGCTGAATACCCAGCGCCTCTCGGTACTTGGCGACGGTGCGCCGCGCGACCAGTACGCCTTCCTTGGCCAGTATTGCGGCGATACGGCTGTCGGACAATGGCTTGCCGGGCTCCTCGGTCGCGACCAGCTTGCGGATCTTGGCGCGTATGGCGGTGGACGATAATTCGGTGCCGTCGCAGCCTGCCACATGGCTGGAAAAAAAATAACGGAATTCGAATACCCCTCGATGGGTGTGCATGTACTTATTGGTGGTGACGCGCGAAATCGTCGACTCATGCATCTGCACGGCCTCGGCGACGTCCTTGAGGATCATTGGCTGCATGTGTTCATCGCCATGCTCCAGGAATGCCGACTGGCGCTGCACGATGCAGCGGGCGACCTTGAGCAGCGTATCGTTGCGGATTTCCAGACTGCGAATCAGCCAGCGCGCTTCCTGAAGCTGAGTGCGCAGCATGGCATGGTCGCTGGAGCGGCCGATCAGGCTGGCGTAACTCTGGTTGACGCGGATCCGGGGCAGACTGGCAGGATTGATATCCACCGCCCAGCCTTTTTCGGTACGCCGTATGAACACGTCGGGCACGATGTATTCCGCCGGCACCGAATGCACGCTGGAACCCGGTCGAGGCCGGCAGGAGCGTACCAGCGCCAGCGCGTTTTCCAGTTCCGCTTCCGTGACCCGCAGTTGCCGGCGCAGCAGCGCATATTGTTGTTCGGCAACCTCATCGAGATACTGGGCGGCGATCAGTAGAGCAGTGTCGCGACCGGGCGTATCGGGATCCAACTGGCGCAACTGCAATTCAATACATTCACCGACCGATCGGGCGCCAACGCCAGCCGGTTCCATGGCTTGGACGACTTTCAGGATCCGTTCCAGGTCCGTCACCGACGCCATGGTCTCGGGTTGTAGATTCGCCGCGATTTCTTCCAGCGGTTCGATGAGGTAGCCATCGTCGTTGATGGCATCGATGATGGCCGCCCCGATGCGCATCTCGTACGGATCGAGCCGCGACATCTCCAACTGCCAGCTCAGGTGCTCCTGCAAGGTTTCCCCGCGCGCGGCCGAAAAATCGAGGGATTGATCGTCACCGGACCAGGAAGATTCGGCAGGACCGCTCAGCGACGAGTCGGTCCATTGGTCATTGGTATCAGCGTCGGTGAGGTCCAGTCCGAATTCATCGTCGCCGGCTTCCTGTCGCTCCTCGTGGGTGGCAGCGCCGGGTTCCGTGGGCGGCGGACTGTCGTAGGCGGTTTGGTGGGGGGGCGGGGCATCGTCGGTTTCCAGACCGCCCGATTCCTCCTCCTCCGGTTCGAGCATGACGTTGCTTTCGAGTGCTTCGCGAATCTGCGCCTGGAGTTCGAGCACCGGCAGCTGCAGCAAGCGGATGGCCTGTTGCAGCTGCGGTGTCATCGTGAGCTGCTGACCGAGTTTGAGCTGCAGGGCTGGTTTGAGCATTCGTCTCGCAACTTGGGTCGGATGGACGGATCCGGGGTGAGCGCGCTCCGTTCATCCGTCCCCATGAAAAACCGGGTGAAAAATCAGGAACGCTCAACGGAACTCTTGAAGCTGCAGATCCTGGTCAAAGACGGAAATCCTGCCCCAAGTACACCTCACGGACCTGCTGGTTTGCAAGGATATCCTCCGCAGTTCCGGCTGCGATCACGGTACCCGCGTTCACGATATAGGCGCGTCCGCAAATTCCCAATGTTTCCCGTACGTTATGATCCGTAATCAAAACCCCGATGCGGCGGGTGCTCAAATGCCGGATGATGCGCTGGATGTCCAGTACGGAAAGCGGGTCCACACCGGCGAAGGGTTCATCCAGCAGCATGAATCGCGGCTCCGCGGCAAGGGCCCGAGCGATTTCCACGCGTCGTCGCTCGCCGCCGGACAGACTCTGGCCGAGGCTGTTGCGGATGTGGCCGATATGCAGTTCTTCCAGGAGAGATTCCAGTATTTCGGTGCGTTGTGCGGCATTCAGCTCAGGACGGATTTCGAGAATCGCCCGTACATTGTCTGCCACGGTCAACTTGCGAAACACCGAGGCTTCCTGGGGGAGATAGCCTAATCCAAGGCGGGCGCGGCGATGCACCGGCAGGCGAGTGACATCCTGCTGGTCGATCAGGATCCGTCCGGCATCGCACTGGACCAGACCGACGATCATGTAGAAGGCCGTGGTCTTGCCGGCCCCATTGGGACCCAGCAGGCCGACGACCTCACCGCTTGCCACCTCGATCGACAGATCCTTGACGACCTGCCGCGAGCGATACTTCTTGTCCAGCCCTATGACGCGCAGGCTACTCATGCCGTAGTTCCGGACACGGTCCGACCGGAGTTCATCTTCTCGGGGTCTGTCTGCTCGAGGTTCGTCTGTTTAGGATCGGTCTGTTTCGAATCCGTTTGGCCGGAATCGATCGGTTCGTGGTCCAGGCGTTCCGGCAGGGGCTCGCCGGAGGGCTGATTTTCGCGCGGGCGAATGATGCCGCGGACGCGACCCGAGGAGCTGCCGTCAGGATTGATCTGTACGCGTTCGTCGTGAATGTTGTAGATCACGACGTCACCGCGAAATTCATCCTTGCCATTGCTGAACCAGACCTGGTTCGTAAGCGTCACGATGCCGGTTACGAAATCGTATTCGATCGTTCCGGCCCGGCCTCGCACCTGACTGTCTGTCGGCCCGCCGCGTTGTTCGAAGATGGCCGGTGTCCCTTGCACTCGTGCACTGGCGATTTCGCCGTTGACGACGGTTGCGCTGGCGACGTCCGATTGCAGATCAGCTGCGGCAGTGCGGACATGCACGGCATCCTGGAAGGTCCAACGGCTGTTCTGGGAGCGGAAATCCTGCGCGGTGGCTGCTTGTGCCTGGATCGACATGGGGCCCTGCTGGACGCGCACATTGCCGGACAGTTCGAGCGTATCGCTCCTGAAATCCGAGTTGAGCACGTCGGCGCTCCAGACGAAGCCGGGAGCGACCCGCGGTGCCTGAGCGGCGGCAGTGCCCATCACCACCGGCAGGGTCATCGCCGTCAGCAGCGCCATCGCCATCGGCAGCCCGCCGGCGCTGATCGGTCTACGCGCTGGTCGCAAGCGGGTTCCCGCAGCAGGCGTAAAGCTATCGTGACCCATGATCATTGCGGTTCATAGCGGCCTTTCGCGGCCTTTACACGAATTTTTTCAGTGCTTAAATCGGCAGTGAAGCTATTCACGACCATGACATGCTGCCCGAATCTCAGGTTGACGGGGGAATTCGTGCTGTAGGCGATGTTCTTGTCGGTGTCGATCGCCATCGTCTCGGTGCGCAGGAATGCGCCCTCGGTGGCATTTGCCGGCCAAAGTTCGACGTTGCCCTGCAGATTGAGCACATGCGAATCGCCCGGCATGAAGCCGCTGCGCGCGGAGAGTTTCCATTCACGATCGGGGGCCTGATAGTAATCGGCGTGCACCGCGCTCAAGAGGAAGCTGCCGTCCTGCGGCTGCTGTTCGATTCGCCGGGCGGTCAGCCGCATCTTCATCGAACCATCGACATGGGTTTCGGTGATGAGGGCATCTTGCAGATAATACCCGGGTTGCGGTGGTGCTTCGCTGCTGCTGACCGGCGCGGCGCGGCGATCGACCAAGGCTCCATAGCCGATCACCAGTGCCGCCGGCAGCGCGGCGACCAAGACCCAGCGCCAGTTCATGGAGGCCGTCCCCTGGCGTCGATGATCAGGTCGCAGACTTCGCGCACGGCGCCTTCGCCGCCGCGTGCCCTGGTGATGTAATGCGCCTGGGCGGCGACGGCAGGATGCGCATCGGCGACGCCGACCGCAAGGTGCGCCGCGGCGAACAAGGGCAGGTCGGGCACGTCATCGCCGATGCAGGCAAGCGCCTGCGGAGTGACGTTCAGGATGCCGAGAAGTTCCTGCAGCGCTCCCCCCTTGTCCTGAATGCCTTGTCGCACGTGCATGACGCCGAGTTCGCTCATGCGTCGTGCGACGGCCTCCGAGTGGCGGCCCGAGATGACTGCGACATGTATGCCCGCGCGCAGCAGCGCCACGATGCCGGCGCCGTCGCGGACGTGAAAGGACTTCATTTCCTCGCCCCGTGCGGAAAAATACAGGCGTCCATCGGTGAGCACTCCGTCGACGTCCAGCACCAGCAGGCGGATATCGCGAGCGCGGTCCGCAAGGGTGTCCATCGAAGCGGCGATATCTGCAGGCACTACATCACGCCTGCGCGCAACAGGTCATGCACATTCAATGCACCCACCAGCACGCCTCGTTCGTCGACGACCAGCAGCTGGGAGATGCGCTGGGTTTCGATCAGCCGCACCGCCTCGGCGGCCAGTACGCGGGCGGTGATCGTCCTGGGGTCGGCCGTCATCACCTCGCGCATCCGCGTGGTGCGCAGATCGGTCGGGCGGTCGAGTGTGCGGCGCAGATCGCCGTCGGTATATATGCCGAGCACTCGGCCATCCTGGTCCGCGACCGCTGTCATGCCCAGTCCCTTGCGGCTCATTTCCAGCAGGCCGTCACGCAGACTCGCTTCAGGGGCGACGACCGGCAATTCATCGCCGGAACGCATGACATCCTCGACGTGCAGCAGCAGGCGGCGGCCAAGCGCTCCGCCTGGATGGGAACGGGCGAAATCCTGTTCGCTGAAGCCGCGCGCCTCGAGTACGGCGACCGCGAGCGCATCACCCATGGCAAGTGCGGCGGTGGTACTGGCCGTGGGCGCCAGGTTATAGGGACAGGCTTCCGCCGGTACGCCGACGTCAAGCAAGGCCGTGGCGGCGCGGGCGAGCGTCGAGTGCAGCCTGCCCGTCATGGCGATCAGCGGTACGCCCAGGCGTTTGATGACGGGCAGTATGATGAGCAGTTCCGCCGTCTCGCCGGAATTCGAAATAGCGAGCACGACATCTTCGCGGGTGATCATGCCGATGTCGCCGTGACTGGCTTCGGCCGGATGCAGGAAGAACGAGGGGGTGCCGGTGCTGGCCAAGGTGGCGGCGATCTTGTTGCCGATGTGACCCGACTTGCCCATGCCGGTGACGACCACCCGGCCACGACAGCCGTGCAGCAGCCGGCAGGCAGCCACAAATGCAGTGCCAAGGCGATCCTGGAGCGCCGCCACGGCGGCGATTTCCGTTTCGAATACGCGGCGTCCCCTGGCCAGGAGTTGGTCGGTATCGAGGGGCGGCTTGGTCGTCGCGGCGTCCATGCCGGCATGATAGCGCGGCCGATGGTCCCACTGCGATCCGCGCGCAGGAACAAATGGGCTATCATGACTGGCCGTTCCCATCGTATCGATATCCTGCCCATGAATGCCGCTGCTATCCAGTCATTGATCGAAGCCGGCCTGCCCGGCGCCGAAGTCCGGGTCGCAACCCAGGACGATACTCATTTCGAAGCGCTGATCGTGGCGCCGCAATTCGCCGGCAAACGTACGATCCAGCGTCATCAGCTCGTATATGCGACGCTGGGTGAACTCATGGGGCGTGAAATTCATGCTCTGAGCATGCAGGTTCTGACCCCTGAGGAAAGGGATGCGAGGCACTCGTGAGGCCGGATTTGATACATGGATAAACTTCAGATCGGCGGTGGGACGCCGCTGGTCGGCGAGGTGCGTATCTCCGGCGCCAAGAACGCCGCCTTGCCGATTTTGGCCGGAACCTTGCTGGCACAGGATGCCGTTTCGGTAGGCAACGTACCGCATCTGCAGGATGTGACGACCATGATCGAACTGCTCGGCCGCATGGGCGTGAGCGTCACGATCGACGACAGGATGCGCGTGGAAGTCGATGCCACGACGATTCGCGAATGCGTCGCGCCTTATGAACTGGTGCGTACCATGCGAGCTTCGATCCTGGTGCTCGGTCCGCTGTTGGCGCGCTTCGGCCAGGCCGATGTATCGCTGCCGGGTGGGTGCGCGATCGGCGCGCGGCCCGTGAACATTCATGTCGACGGCCTGCGGGCGATGGGCGCCGATGTGCAGATCGAGAACGGCTATATCCGCGCGCGTGCCGGACGTTTGAAAGGCGCGCGCCTGGTCCTCGACATGGTGACGGTCACCGGCACGGAAAATCTGCTCATGGCGGCGACCCTGGCGCAGGGTGAAACCGTCATCGAGAACGCCGCGCGCGAACCGGAGGTGGTCGATCTGGCCGAATTCCTCGTTGCGATGGGCGCTCGCATCAGCGGCGCGGGCACCGACCGGATCGTCGTCGAGGGTGTGCCACGCCTGGGCGGCGCCAGCTACGATGTGCTGCCTGACCGCATCGAGGCGGGAACCTATTTGGTGGCCGGGGCGATATCTCGCGGCCATGTGCGTGTGAGAGGCGCGCGGCCGGATCATCTGGATGCCGTGCTGCTCAAGCTGCGCGAAGCCGGCGCGCATATCGAAACCGGTGATCGGTGGATCGATCTGAACATGTGCGGGCGGCGGCCGGATGCCGTCGACATACGCACGGCGCCCTATCCGGCCTTTCCCACTGACATGCAGGCACAGTTCGCCGCAATCAATACAGTCGCGCAAGGCGTGAGTGCGGTCACCGAAACCATTTTCGAGAACCGCTTCATGCATATGCTGGAAATGCGCCGGCTCGGCGCGGACATCCGTATCGAAGGCAGTACGGCGATCATCCGGGGCGTGCCGAAACTCACTGCCGCCCCGGTCATGGCAACCGATCTGCGTGCCTCGGCCAGCCTGGTGTTGGCGGGGCTGGTGGCAGAAGGCACGACGGATATTCATCGCATCTATCATATCGACCGCGGCTATGAGCGGATCGAGGAGAAACTCAAACAACTGGGAGCGGATATCCGGCGCAGCTCCGCCTGACGGCACTGGCCCGATATCGGGAATGCGGGGGTACCCGGTTGCGACGTCCCCCCGGGCCGGCGGCCCGGCTCCATGGACGATCGCTCCCGGGTTCCGGCCGGCGTTTCCGATCGATGTTTCCGGCCGGTCCAGGAGCCCGCGGACGGATCGAACGACATTCGATCCGGACTTCAAAGTGCATCTTTCGATATGTGTATAATGCGCAATTCCTTGTACATCTAAAATACACGCCGTGCCGCAGCCCTGGTTCCAGCCCCGGATCGTCCGAATCCGGCCGGCCGTCGCCGCAGGCGCTTACGGCTGCGGTATCGGCCAGGCGAAAGTGCCTGGCGATCCGGGTCTTATGGGGCGCCACGGGATCATCGGGCGCGAGGCCATCGGGCAGGATTGAATCTGCACAAGGGCGAGGCCGGGAGGGCGAGGATCCTCTCGTGAAGCATGTGGGCGGAGAGTCTGGATGAGTGAAGCTGAACAGATCGATAACAATAGGCGCCATTTCCTGGTGGCTGCCACCACTGCGGCCGGCGTGATCGGCGCAGCGTTTACGGCGGTGCCCTTTCTGGCGTCATGGAAGCCGAGCGCACGCGCACAGGCACTGGGTGCACCGGTCGAACAGGACCTCAGCAAGCTCGAACCTGGTGCGATGATCAAGGTCAGCTGGCGTGGTCAGGCCATCTTCATCGTGCATCGTACGCCGCAGATGCTGGCGGAACTGGAGAATCCCTCGCTGCTGGCGCGGCTGCGCGATCCCGACTCGAAGGCGTCCTTGCAGCCTGAGTATGCGAAAAACACCGACCGGGCGCTGAAGGGTGAATATCTGGTATTGATCGGCGTCTGCACCCATCTCGGCTGCGCTCCATTGGCCCGCTTTTCTCCGCAGGATGCTGAACTCGGCGCCGACTGGCCGGGCGGTTTCTATTGTCCCTGCCACGGCTCGAAATTCGATCTGTCCGGCCGGGTCTACAAGGACGTTCCGGCACCCACCAATTTAAGCGTACCGCCGTATCGCTTCCTCGCCGAAAACGTCGTGCAGATCGGCGTCGACGCGGAGGCCGCATAAATGAGCGCCACGATGCAGCAAAATTCGACTCGGGCCGAGGAGACGCGCATGGGCGCATTGGTGGGCTGGATCGACGCACGTTTTCCGATGACTCGCATGTGGAAGGAGCATGTGAGTGAGTATTACGCGCCGAAGAACTTCAACTTCTGGTACTACTTCGGCTCGCTGGCCCTGGTGGTGCTGGCGCTGCAGATCGTCACGGGCATCTTCCTGACGATGAATTATAAGCCTTCGGCTGCGGAGGCATTCGCCTCGGTCGAATACATCATGCGCGATGTGGAGTGGGGCTGGTTGATCCGGTATATGCATTCGACCGGCGCATCGGCATTCTTCATCATCATATATCTGCACATGTTCCGCGGCCTGATGTACGGCTCATACAAGAATCCGCGGGAGTTGGTGTGGATTTTCGGCATGCTGATCTACCTGTGCCTCATGGCCGAAGCGTTCTTCGGCTATCTGCTGCCCTGGGGTAACATGTCCTATTGGGGTGCGCAGGTGATCGTCTCGCTGTTCGGCGCGATACCGGGCATCGGCGAGTCGCTGGTCGAATGGATCCGCGGCGACTACTACATTTCGGATATCACGCTCAACCGCTTCTTCGCGCTGCATGTGATCGCGCTGCCGCTGGCGCTGGTCTTTCTGGTGATCGCGCACATCCTGGCGCTTCACGAGGTAGGCTCGAACAATCCGGACGGCGTGGAAATCAAGAAGCTCAAGGGCCCCGACGGCCATCCGGTGGATGGTATCCCGTTCCATCCATACTACACGGTCAAGGACGTGGTCGGTGTCGTCGTGTTCATGGCGCTGTTTGCGGGTATCATCTTTTTCGCGCCGGAGATGGGCGGCTACTTCCTGGAGCACGCCAACTTCGAGCCGGCGAATCCTTTACAGACCCCGGAACATATTGCTCCGGTGTGGTATTTCACGCCTTTCTACGCGATTCTGCGCGCAGTGCCCAATAAGCTCATGGGCGTCATCCTGATGGGCGCTGCGGTGCTGGCTTTCGTATTCATACCCTGGCTGGATCGCTCGAAGGTCAAGTCGATCCGTTATCGCGGATGGCTTTTCCGCGGTTTCCTGACCGCCTTCGCGATCAGCTTCATTGCTCTGGGCTATCTGGGGCTGCAACCGGCGACGCCAGGCTATACGAACGCTGCGCGGGTGTTCGGACTGATCTATTTCGCATTCTTTCTGCTGATGCCCTGGTACACCAAGATCGACCAGACCAAGCCAGTGCCGGAGCGAGTGACCTACCATGCCCATTAAGAAAAATTCGGTCCGACTCATAGCGCGACGGCTGTGCCGGACTTTGAGCCTGGTCTTGAGCGTTTCCGGCTTGGCCGTGGGGGTTGCGGGTGTCGCTCAGGCCGCTTCTGCGGGCGGTGAGTTCATCACGCCGGCGAACAACGATGTGGCGAACCTTGCATCCTTGCAGCGGGGCGCACGCAATTTCGTGAACTACTGCTCGGGCTGTCACTCGGCGAAGTATCTGCGCTACAGCCGCCTGGCCGCAGACCTCGGCTTGAGCGACGAGCAGGTGATGGGGAATCTGATCTTCACCGACGCGCGGATACACGACACGATGCGTGTCGCCATGGCACCGGACGATAGCGCGAACTGGTTCGGCGTTACGCCGCCCGATCTGTCCTTGATCACGCGCAGCCGAGGTACGGATTACGTCTATTCCTTTTTGCGCTCGTTCTATGAGGATCCCAGCCGGCCGACCGGTATGAACAACGCGGTACTGCCGGGCACGTCCATGCCGCATGTTCTGTGGGATTTACAGGGCACCCAGACGGCGGTCTATGACGGCGAGAGCGATGCTGCGCACAATACGGTGCACAAGAAGTTCAAGGGCTTCGAACTGGCGAGGGCGGGCAGTCTTTCGCCGCAGGAGTTTGATGAATTCGTCCGTGACACCGTCAATTTTCTGGACTATGCAGGCGAGCCGATGCAGTTGCAGCGCCGCAGTCTGGGCGTGCGCGTGCTAGTCTTCCTGCTGGTGTTCTTCGTGCTCGCCTACTTGCTCAAGAAGGAGTACTGGAAGGACGTCAAGTAGCGGTACGATGCTGTCGGACGCCGCTCGGAACGGATCCTTGCCATCTATCGGAGCGTACTGATGTGATGACGCTCTTTTCCAGGGCGGACGATCCTTGGAGTCACCGCACCAGGATCGTGCTGGCTGAAAAAGGGATTCATGTCGAACTGATCGATGTGAGCGGCAGCAGCTTGCCTGAAGATCTTTTCGATCTGAATCCCTACCGTACGGTGCCGACGCTGGTGGATCGAGACCTGGTGCTGTACGACTCACGGGTCATTGTCGAGTACCTGGACGAGCGTTTTCCGCATCCGCCCTTGATGCCGGTGGATCCGGTCAGTCGGGCCCAATTCAGGATGGCGCTGTATCGCATCGAGCAGGACTGGTATACGCTGGCGCAGCAAATCGACGACCCCGCGGATCGCAAGCGGGCCGAGGAAGCGCGCGAGGTGCTGCGTGACAGCGTGCTGGCCAGCGCGGATGTATTCAAAGCAAAGCCTTTTTTCCTTTCCGACGAGTTTTCCCTCGTGGACGCCACCATCGCGCCCATCCTGTGGCGCCTGGCGCATTGGCAAATCGATCTGGTACCGGAGGCGCAGGCCATTGCAAGGTACGCCAAGCGGATATTTTCGCGGCCGGCCTTTCGTCAGAGTCTCTCGGGTGCCGAGCAGCAGATGCGTTCCTGATGGGAATCGCGCGGCCCATGACCAGCAGAGCGAGCGATGACTGAAGTTCCTGTCCCATCCCGCAGACCCTACCTGCTGCGCGCCATGCATGAATGGATCAGCGACAGTCAACAGACGCCGCACATCGTCGTCGATGCCTCGGCACCAGGCGTCGAGGTGCCGCATCAGTACGTGCAGGGCGGCAAGATCATCCTGAACGTCAGTATGAATGCCACCAGTTCACTCAATTTGGGCAACGAATTCGTACTTTTTCGTGCTCGTTTCGGCGGCGTGACTCACGACATCAGCGTACCGGTCGGTGCCGTGCTGGGTATTTATGCGCGCGAAACCGGACAAGGCATGATTTTCTCGGATATCGATGCACCCCCACCTCAGCCCACCGCGCCGAGTGAGTCCCCGTCGACGTCGCCGGGGACACTTTCGGCGAACGTCCGCAGCGGCGATGCGCCCAAGCGTACACGGCCTACGCTCAAGGTCGTGAAGTAGCCGCGGGTCCGAAGATCCTCTCCCCGGCTAGGGATTCAGGCGAGTACCCTGCCACGGGCCGGCATCGAATGTGAAGGCATCCCGAGGCTGCAAGGCTCTGCGCCATTGTGCCCGGTCGTGGACTCGGCCTGGACCCTCCACCCATAACTCCAGGCAGTCGATCCATAATCGATAGCCGCCCCAATGCGGTGGCCTAGGAATCTCGGCGTCGCCGCTGCCGGGTGCAATCGTGAATCGGCGAGCTGCCTTCCGCATCTGTTGTGCAAGCGCAGCGCGCGAGGCGAGAGGCTCGCTTTGAGCGCTCGCCCAGGCGGATAGTCTGCTGTCGAGCGGCCGGGAGGCAAAGTAGCGGTCGCTTTCCAGGTCGGGCGAATGCAGTACGGGCCCTTCGATACGAACCTGCCGCCGCAGCGCGTCCCAGTGGAACACGGCTGCCGCGCGGCCTGAGGCATCGAGCTCGCGTCCTTTACGGGAATCGTAATTGGTGAAAAACACCACATAGCCCGCCGGAATTTCCAGCTGCTTGCACAACACTACGCGAGCGGCCGGCCGGCCGGCCTTGTCCATCGTGGCCAGGGTCATGGCGTCGGGGTTGAGCGAGTGGCTCGTTCCCTGCTCGATCGCCTCGTGAAACCAGTCTTTGAATATGTTCAGCGGGTCGGTGGGCAGGGGTTCAGGCAGGAATTCGTTGGTGCTCATGACGCCAGTTTACTTGTCTTTCCAATGCGTCGCGCGCCTGTTGCGGATTCAGCCGGCCTACAGAGCGGCGGTCGGGTTCGCATATGCACCCTGAACGAATCCACGCCTCGAGCCGGAAGGCGGCCGTGGGGCGACGGAAAAATAGCGCTGTTCCCGTCGAGCCGCTCGGGCGAGAATGGCCTCGTGTCCCTTATCCGCCGGACTGGCTGCCCGCATGAACCTGGAAGCATTGCGCATGCGCCTGAGTGCGCTGGATCGTCAACTCGTGTCGCTGATCGCCGAACGACAGGCATTGAGCCGCCAGGTCGCGGAGGTCAAGCGTTCGGCTGGGCGGGGGACGCGGGATTTCAAACGTGAACGCGACGTCATCATGCAGGCGCGCGAGGCCGCAACTTCGCTGGACGTCTCGCCGGCGCTCGTCGAGTCTGTCATGCGGTTGCTGATCCGCGGTTCATTGACGGCACAGGAACGTCTCCGGGTTGCAGCCGGCGGACGCGGCAACGGTCGGACCGCCCTGGTGATCGGTGGTCACGGCAAGATGGGGCGCTGGTTCAGCGACTTTCTGACTTCCCAGGGCTACGGCGTGACAGTCGCCGATCCCAATCCCGAGGCATCCAGCAATCCCCAAGCGCATGCTTATATTGCAGACTGGCGCGAGCATTCCCTGGATGTGGATCTGATCGTGGTGGCGACGCCGCTGAAGATTGCGAACGAAGTGCTTTTGGAGCTGGCACAGCGCCGTCCGCGAGGTACGATCTTCGACCTGGGTTCGCTCAAGACACCGCTGCGCCAAGGCATTCAGGCGTTGCAGTCAGCGGGCTGCCAGGCGACCTCCGTGCACCCCATGTTCGGTCCGGACACCGAATTATTGTCCGGACGCCATGTCATTTTCATCGATCTTGGCTGTCAGGCGGCGATCGATGAGGCGCAGGCATTGTTTGCTTCGACCATGGCCGAGCGGATCGTGATGTCCCTCGACGAGCATGATCGCTTGATCGCTTATGTGCTGGGCTTGTCGCACGCACTCAATATTGCTTTCTTTACCGCACTGGCCGGCAGCGGCGAGGCTGCGCCCCGCCTGGCGCAACTTTCCAGTACGACCTATGACGCGCAAGTCGAGGTGGCCGGCAAGGTGGCGGCGGAAAGTCCCGAGCTGTATTTTGAAATCCAGAGTCTCAATGACTACGGACGCGAGTCGCTGCAGGCGTTACGCGCCGCCGTAGAGCAATTGTGGAGCGCGGTGAGCACGAACGACGCGGCGCGGTTTGCCCGATTGATGCAGCGCGGCCGCGAATATCTCGCGGGGCGGGTACGGGAGGCTTGATGACGGCACGGGATCTCGAAGCCGAAATCCGCGAACTGCAGCGCCGCATTGGCGTCCTGGTCGAGGAAGCAGCGACGAACGAGCGTTTGCTCCGGCGCAATCAGGAGCGGGAACTGACCCTGCTGAAGACTGAGACTCTGGCACAGTTGATCGAAGCCATCTGCGATGGTCTGAAGGCGTCCTACGGTCTGGAGGCCGTCTCCTTGTTGTTGGTGGATCCTCAGCACGAGATCCGCCATTTGTTGATTGCGGAACAGCTGAACCTGGAGGATTTTCCCGGCCTGCTGTTCGCCGACAGCCTGATCGGCATGGCTCCGCAGTTCAATTCGTTTCACCGGCCTTGGCTGGGGCCCTACATGGGCTGTGATCATCAACTGCTGTTCTCAGGCCATGAAGGGCTGCGCAGTGTCGCCCTCATTCCTTTGGGCCGCCAGGACCGCCTGCAGGGCAGTCTGAATTTCGGCAGCGCCGACGAGAAACGATTCTCGCGCCACCTGGCGACGGATTTCCTGGCGCATCTGGGTATCATCGCCTCCGTTTCGATCGAAAGCGTGATCAACCGTGCTCGACTGGTGCGAAGCGGCCTGACCGACTACCTGACCGGTTGGTACAATCGCCGTTATCTCAATGCGCGGCTCAAGGAGGAACTGGCCCGGGCACAGCGACAAAACTCGCCGCTGGCCTGCTTGTTGATCGATTTGGATCGTTTCAAATCGATCAATGACGAGCATGGCCATCTGGTCGGCGACCTGGCTTTGCGGGAAGCAGCTCAGCGTGTCGATTCACAGATTCGCGGCAGCGATGCGGCGGCACGTTTCGGCGGTGACGAGTTCGTCGTGCTGGCGCCGGAGGCGACGATGCAGCAGGCAATGGTACTTGCCGAGCGTATTCGCCGCGCGGTATGCGAGGCACCGCTGATCGTTTCATCCGGCGCGCGTGTCGACATGACGGTATCGATCGGTGTTGCCGCGATCGTGCCATCGCGCGGGGAGCCGGATCTGAAGCTGGCCGCGCAGCGATTGCTGGCCCAGGCGGATGGGGCGCTCTACCGGGCGAAGCAGGCCGGCCGCAATCGGGTGGAAGCAGCCGGCTGCGCCGCTTGATGACTCGCGATCCGGACCGATGTTGTCGCTGGTGTCAGCGGCAAATCATGCTAAAATAGCTAATGAGATTCATTCTCATTATGTAATTCGGTTCCTGCGTCTTTCCAGCCGGATATTCCCCGATCACACCGGCCGGGTATGTCTTCGGGGCATCCCGGAACTTGTCCGAAAAGTGGAATTACGCAGCTTTCCTCCAATACGAGGGTCTCGACATCATGTCAGCAAGCGTTCACGGCGTCGTGCCGCGGTGGATCGGCCTGAGCATCCGTCTGGGCGTCTGTCTGAGCATCTGCCTGGGCCTGTTGAGCGCCTGCGGCCGTACGTCTTCGGACCTGGTGGTTTATTCGGCACGCAACGAGCAGCTCATCAAGCCGATCTTCGATCGATACACGGCGCAGACGGGTCGGACGATCAAGCTGATCACCGATGATGCGGGGCCGCTGATCGAACGCCTGGCGGCCGAGGGCGCCAATTCACCTGCGGATCTGTTGCTCACGGTAGACGCGGGTGTGCTCTGGCATGCGGCCGAGCGCGGCTTGCTGCGCCCGATCGATTCGCCGATTCTGAACGCTAATATCCCCGAACATCTGCGCGACCCGGAGAATCGCTGGTTCGCCTTGTCGGTGCGCGCACGGACGATCGTCTACAGTACCGAGCGTGTGCAGCCGCAGGACCTGGACACCTATGAGTCTTTGACGGACGAGAAGTGGCGCGGACGGCTGTGTCTGCGCAGCTCGAAATCGGTTTACAACCAGTCGCTGGTCGCGATGCTGATCGCGCAGCATGGCGAAGAGAAGACGGAGCAGATCGTACGCGGCTGGGTGGCCAATCTCGCGACGCCGGAATTTGCCAACGATACCTTGCTGATGGAGGCCATCATCGCCGGACAATGCGATGTCGGCATCGTGAATACCTATTATTACGGACGCCTGCAGGCCGACCGGCCGGAGCTGCCGTTGAAGTTGTTCTGGCCCGACCAGCAAGGCGCGGGTGTGCACGTCAACGTGTCCGGGGCTGGCGTGACGGCGCATGCGCCGCGCGCCGATCAGGCGCGTGCACTGTTGGAATGGCTGTCCCGGCAGGAGGCTCAGACGATGATCGGGGCGATGGACAAGGAATATCCGGCGTCTCCCGCGGTCGCCCCTGATCCGATGGTGGCATCCTGGGGTACCTTTCGTGAAAGTCCTTTGAATGTGGCGCATGCCGGTGAATTGCAGCCTGCGGCCGTACGCCTGATGGATCGTGCCAGATATCGCTGAGCCGTCGCGGCCGGTACCGTTTTCCAGCCATTACCGCAGTCGATGAATGCCGCGATCCAGTCCGAGGGCGTTCCGAGCGCTCGGGCACAGGCTCGGTACAGGCCTGGTTTCCTGCTCGCGGCGCTATTGTGCCTGCCGGCGCTGGTGCCGCTGCTGGTGATCCTGTCGGCGCTGGTGCCGCTGCTGGTGATCCTGTCGGCGCTGGTGCCGCTGCTGGTGATCCTGTCGGCGCTGGTGACGCCGGAGGTGGAGGTCTGGTCGCATTTGTCACGCCATGTGCTGCCGCATGTGCTGGTCAATACGGCGGCATTGCTGGCGGGTGTCGCCATCCTGGCGGGTGTACTGGGCACCACCCTGGCATGGCTGACGGCGCTGTGCGATTTTCCGGGGCGGCGCTGGCTGGAGTGGGCGCTGGTGTTGCCGCTGGCGATCCCGGCCTACGTGCTGGCATTCGTGGCGATCGGGTTTCTGGATTATGCCGGTCCACTGCAATCCTGGCTGCGCGCGACGTTCGGATCCTCGTATTGGGTGCCGGCGATCCGCTCTCGCGGTGGAGTGATTCTGATCCTGTCGCTGGCATTGTATCCCTATGTCTATCTGCTGGCGCGCAGCGCCTTCCTGACACAGGGCCGGCATGTGTTGGAGGCGGCACAGATCCTGGGTTATGGCCGCATGCGCGCGGCATGGCGCGTGGCGTTGCCGATGGCGCGGCCCTGGATCGCCGCGGGTCTCGCGTTGGTATGCATGGAAACACTCGCGGACTTCGGCGCGGTTTCCATCTTCAACTACGATACATTCACGACGGCGATCTATCGTGCCTGGTTCGGCATGTTTTCGGTGCACGCAGCGCTGGAGCTGGGTGCCATCCTGCTGCTGTTCGTGCTGGGCGCGCTGATGCTGGACCGGCGCTCACGTGGCGGCATGCGCTTCGCCAGCGCGCGGGATCTGGGACAGACATCGCGCCGGCTGAAGTTGAGCGGCGCAACGGGGTGGGTGGCCGCCGTCTATGCGTCGCTGGTCACGGCTCTGGCCTTCGCCTTGCCGGTGCTGCAACTATTGTGGTGGACGCTGAAGCGCGCGGCTTCCGATCTGGATAGCCGCTACTGGGGATTCGTCGCCAATACCGTGATGCTGGCGGCCAGTGCAGCTGTCGTGATCGTCGGCGCCAGCCTGGCGCTCGCCTATCTCCTGCGACGCCCGCATGGGCGGGCGCTCGATGCGCTGGTACGCCTGGCGACACTGGGTTACGCGGTGCCCGGCACAGTCCTCGCGGTGGGCATCATCGTGCCGCTGGTATCCCTCAATAACCTGCTGCAAAAGGGTTTGCATGCCTGGCTCGGACCGGACTCACCGAGCATATTGCTGCAAGGAACGCTGCTGGGGGTGCTGTTGGCGTACATGGCGCGATTTTTGGCGGTGGGTTTCAATCCGGTGGAAAGCGGTCTGCAGCGTATTACTCAGAGTCTGGATGAGGCGGGCATCGGTATGGGCGTAACGGGCCATGCCCTGGTACGCCGGGTGCACATGCCCTTGCTGCGCACCAGCTTGTTGAGCGCCGCCATCCTGGTATTCGTCGATGTCATGAAGGAAATGCCGATTACCTTGATCACCCGGCCGTTCGGCTGGGACACTCTGGCGGTGCGGATTTTCGAGATGACGGCGATCGGCGAGTGGGAGCGTGCGGCGTTGCCGGCGGTGGCAATCGTCCTCGTAGGCCTGATTCCGGCGGCGATGCTGACGCGGGGGGGCGGGCATGTGGCTTGAGCTCGATGGGGTCACACGCCGCTTCGGGGAGCGCAAAGTGGTGGATGGATTGAGCCTTGGCCTGCCACGAGGCTCGATCGGTTGTCTGTTGGGCCCCAGCGGCTGCGGAAAAACGACGGCGCTGCGTTGTATTGCGGGTTTCGAGCCGGTGGATGCCGGCGTGATCCGTGCCCATGAGCGAGTGCTCTCGACATCGCAGATGCATACGCCGCCCGAGAATCGCGAGATCGGCATGGTTTTCCAAGACTATGCGCTGTTTCCTCATCTGACGGTGATCGAGAACGTCGCCTTCGGCCTGCATAAGCGTACACGCGCCGCCCGCATACGCCGTGCGGAAGAAATCCTGGCGACGGTCGGCCTGACCGAATATCGATCGCATCATCCTCACCAGCTCTCAGGCGGCCAGCAGCAGCGTGTCGCGCTGGCACGTGCGTTGGCGCCCGAGCCCACCATCGTCCTGCTGGATGAACCGTTTTCCAGCCTCGATATCGAACTGCGCGAGCGTCTGGGGGATGAAGTCAGAGGATTGCTGAAATCACAGAACACCACGGCTCTGCTGGTGACGCATGACCAGCAGGAGGCCTTCGCGGTTGCGGATATCGTCGGCGTGATGCGCGCAGGCAGACTGGAGCAATGGGATTCGCCCTACCAGCTGTATCATCGGCCGCGAACCCGCTTCGTTGCCGATTTCATCGGTCAAGGCGTATTCATTGCCGGCGAGGTGGTCGCGCCTCTGACCTACCAGACCGAGTTGGGAGTGCTGCGCGCCTGCTGCGCTAATGGCCACGGCGAACTGACGGCGGGCGCCAAGGTCGATCTGCTGTTGCGGCCGGATGACGTGGTGCACGACGATGCCAGCGCGTTGCGTGCCCGAGTCTGTCAGCGTGCCTTTCGAGGCGCGGCGTTCCTGTACACGCTGCGGCTGGACAGTGGTACCCAGGTGTTGTCACTCGTGCCCAGTCACCATGATCATGCAGTGGGCGAATATATCGGTATTCGGATCGAACCGGATCATGTGGTGGCTTTCATGCCAGGGGAGAATTGAAGCCCGATCAAGTTTTCTTGCGCAGCAGCACCAGGAACAAGGGCACGCCGATCACCGCGGTGAGGGCGCCTACCGGCAGTTGACGCGGCGCGAACAAGACACGTGCACAAAGATCGGCGGTAGTGACCAGGATGCCGCCCAGCAGTGCGGCGGCAGGCAGCACGAAGCGATGGTCCACACCGAGCATCAGGCGCGCCAGGTGGGGAGTGACGAGCCCCACGAATCCGATCGGGCCGGCGGCAGTGACGCAGGCGGCGGTCAATGCGGACGTGGACAGGAAAATACCGGTTCGCAACTGGTCGACCGGAGCGCCCAGCACGCGTGCTTGCAGTTCACCGCGCGCCAATACGTTGAGATGACGCGCGAACGGGAAGCATAGGATGAGCGCCGCCATGTAGACGATCAGCAGGGGTGCCGGACGAGTGGCGAAGGATAGATCGCCCATCAGCCAGAACAACATGCCGCGCAGCTTGGCTTCATCGCCCAGCGCAAGCAGCATGCTGACGACGGCGCTTGCGCCTGCAGCGACCACTATGCCGGTCAACAGCAGGCGCACGGGCGTCCAGCCGCCCTCGCCGCGCGCCAGCGCGAAGACCAGCGCAATCGTGCCGAATGCTCCCAAGGTCGCCGAGATGTTGACGAACAGGCCGCTGACGCCCAGCAACATGGCCGATAGAGCCGCCACGGCGGCACCACCGGAAACACCCATGATGAACGGGTCGGCCAGCGGATTGCGTAACAGAACTTGCATAAGTACACCGGCGATGGCCAGTACGCCGCCGGCGGCGAATGCCGTGAGCGCGCGCGGTAGACGCAAATCCAGAATGAGCGCCTGCGTCAAAGCATCGTTGCCGCGCAAGCCCTGTATCACACCGGTAAAATCGATGTGTACGCTGCCGCTGACCAACGACAAGGCCAGTGCGGCCAGCGCTGCGGCAACGAGGAGAAGGTAGATGGCGGCTATTCTGGCGCGGTTCACAGGATGCAAAGGGTACGGCCTGGCCCTCCATCCTCCAAGTGGATTCGGCGGCACGGCGTTGCGGCCGGTATCGAGCCGGCTCATTGCGGGCTCGATGAAGGACCGTCGGACGGTGGCCGGGGGAGCGCGCTTATGGAACAATCGGCCCAAGAATCGCTGCGCTACTCTTTTGCATGACAGATTTCATCGATGCGGACGGCTTTCGCGCCAATGTCGGAATCGTACTGATCCGGGATGACCGGCAGGTCTTCCTGGGCGGCCGCATGGGCGGTCGCGGGTGGCAGTTCCCACAGGGTGGCGTACTTCGGGACGAAGCGCCTGAAGAAGCGCTCTATCGTGAGCTCAAGGAAGAAATCGGCCTGGAACGCAGCGATGTCGAATTGGTCGCTGTGACTCGCAGTTGGCTGCGTTATCGGCTGCCTCGCCAGTACGTACGTCGCAACAGCCATCCTCCGTGTATCGGTCAGAAGCAACGCTGGTTTCTATTGCGTCTGGTGGGTGCAGAGGAACATGTGCATTTCGATGCAACCGAGACGCCGGAGTTCGAGCGCTGGCGCTGGGTCGACTATTGGACGCCGGTGCGAGAGGTGGTGTACTTCAAGCGGGCGGTCTATGCCCGGGCGCTGGATGAATTGGCGCAACAGGCATTCCCTCAGAACCCTCCCGCGCTGCCGGACTGGTCGGCCCAGGAAAAACATCTGCGCAGACTGGCGCGTCATCGTGCCGGCATCGGATTTCGCCGGGAGAAAGAACGTGGAAAGAGCTCTACAGCGCTCTAGGAGACTATGACGAAATGACGCTTACGGTGATTTTTCGGCCGCGGCAACGCCAGAAAGATTCATTTCCTCAGAAGATCCAAGCAACGTCCGGATTATTGCTGCAGATCCGCAGCAATAAGACGATAAGCCGCAGTGACTAGAACGGCTTGAGCACCGCCAGAAGCACGATCGCGATCAGCAGCAGGCTCGGCACCTCGTTGAACCAGCGATACCAGCGTTGGCTGTGGACATTGCGGCCGGTACGCAGGCCGAGAATGAGGCGGTAGCACCCTATGTGATAGCCGATCAGCAGCGCAACCAGACTGAGCTTGATGTGCAGCCAGCCGAACTGCATCAGCCCGGGGGTCGCGATCAGCAGGCCGATTCCGAATGCGGCCGTCAGGATGCCGCCCAGCGTCATCATTACGAACAAGCGGCGCTCCATGACCTGAAAGCGCTCGATACCGGCCGGATCGGTGGCGACGACATGGTATACGAACAGCCGTGGCAGGTAGAACAGCCCGGCGAACCAGGTCACCATGAAAATGATGTGGAAGGCCTTCAGCCATAGTACGAGCATCGTCAGGATCCTGGTCGCAAAGCGACGGGCGGGCCGGAAAGAAGCGTTTTTTGCGCCGTATCTCAATTCCGATACGGTGCTTGTGGTCTAATTTCAACAGGTTCTGGCAGCCAGGTACACTTCGGAATGGCGGTTTTTGCACCGATGCGCACTGGCCAACTGGTGGTTCGCTATCACTCGCCCTGGCGCCGCCGCGGGGTGTGGGCGGCAGCGGCGATCGTTACAGTACTGTTGTTCTATGGAATTTTCGAGCTTGGCCGGTTCGCCGGAGGCTACAGTACGCTCGCGCAGTTCCAGCAGCGTCGCGCGTTGAACACGGCCATGCAGGCGCTCGAAACGGAGAACGACCGGCTACGCTCGGCGCTGGCGGCCATGGAACTGGCGCGCAATGTCGATGGCAAGGCTTACTCTGATGTGGAGAAGGATCTTGCCGAATTGCAGAGCCAGTTGCTCAAGCAGCGCGAGGAACTGGTGTTCTATCGCGGTATCGTTTCACCTGAAGATGGTATCGGCGGGCTGCGTATCCAGCGTTTCGAAATACTGCCGGGCGAGGCCGAAGGTCATTTTCTACTGCGGATCGTGCTGGTGCAATCGATGCGGCAGGAAGCCGTGGTGTCCGGTGGAGTGAAACTGCAGATCGAAGGGATGCGTGATGCCGTCTCGACCGTGCTGAGCCTTGCAGAGACGGGAGGCACGGTGCGCTCGGATGGTCAGTTGGCTTTCAAGTTTCGTTACTTCCAGAACCTGGAGCAGGAAATCGTGCTGCCCTCCGCTTTCGAGCCGCGTACCGTCAATATCGAGGTCAGCGCGTCGAAACTTGCGCCTGTGCGAGAATCCTATCCCTGGCAGGTTCAGGCTGAGCCATGATTTTTTCGATATTCAAGCGAAACAAGCCGAAATTACGCCGAATCGATACGCTTATCGGCGCAGGCACACGCATTATCGGCGATGTGCAGTTCAACGGCGGTTTTCACATCGATGGTCATGTGAAAGGTAACGTCGATGCGCCGGCGGACTCGGGTGCGACCTTGAGCGTGAGCGACAGCGGCGTCGTGGAAGGGTCAGTCGCCGTTCCCCAGGTCATCCTCAATGGCATCGTCAAGGGCGACATCCTGGCACACGAGCGTGTCGAGCTGGGTGGTACCGCACGCGTCACCGGTAATGTGTATTATGTGCTGATCGAAATGGAAATGGGCGCCGAGGTCAACGGCAAGTTGATCCATGAACCGACTTTGGCAGGCCCTAAAGAGCCACCCGGCGACTGCGCCGGTCAAGTATCCGCCAGAGATTGCACGGATACCGACCATCCGGTTTGACAGCGAGCGGCGGTAGCCTAGACTGTACTCATCTTGATTCCCTGGTTGCGACCCCAAGGTTGCCGTCATGAATACCGATTCCACTGCTCCCAGTCTGACTTTCACGGATGCCGCCGCCGCCAAGGTCAGTGAACTGATCCGCGAGGAAGCGAATCCGAAGCTGAAATTGCGTGTATTCGTGCAAGGAGGCGGCTGTTCCGGCTTCCAGTACGGATTCACGTTCGATGAGGAGGATGAGGAAGGGGATACCCGGGTCGAGAACGGCGGTGTCACGCTATTGATCGACCCCATGAGCATCCAGTACCTGAGCGGTGCCGAAATCGACTATCGCGAGGATATCGAGGGGGCACAATTCGTCATTCGCAATCCCGGCGCGACGACGACCTGCGGCTGCGGATCCTCGTTCGCGATGTAGCCGACGCCCTGCGGAGCTCCCCATTCGCGTGCCCCCGCCTCCGGCCCCGAATGCCCGGATCTTCTGATGCATGATGGCTCGTCCTCGTAGGATAATCCGGCCTGCTGCGCTCGATTCTCAGGAGCCGCCCGCACGTCATGCCGCTCTTCCGGACGTCATCGCCGCGGTCGATCTGGGCTCCAATAGTTTCCATATGGTGGTCGCCCGATACTCGCATGGGCAGCTGATCATCTTGGACCGCCTGCGCGAGACGGTCCGTCTGGGAGCGGGGCTGGACGAGCAAGGCCGGCTGCGCCGCGAGGCAATAGACGCGGCGTTGGCCTGCCTGCAGCGCTTCGGACAGCGGCTGGAGGACATGAAGGCCGGGAGCGTGCGTGTGGTCGGCACCAACACCTTGCGCCGTGCCCGGCGCCGGGGCGCGTTCCTGGACCGTGCGCGCGCAGCGCTCGGTCATCCCATCGAAGTGATTTCCGGCATGGAGGAGGCGCGCCTGATCTATCTGGGGGTGGCGCGCACCATGCCCAGCGAACCGGGGCGGCGCTTGGTCGCCGATATCGGCGGGGGCAGTACCGAACTCATCGTTGGTGAAGGATTGCAGACCTGCAAGCTCGAGAGCCTGTACCTGGGCTGTGTCGAGATGACCGCCCGTTATTTCGGTGATGGTGTGGTTACCGAGAAGCGTATGAAACGCGCGCGGCTGGCGGCACGCCTTGAACTCGACCCGGTACGGGAAGGCTTCAGACATCAGGGTTGGGATCACGCCATCGGCGCCTCGGGCACGATTCGCTGCGTCGCGGATATTTTACGTGCGCGGGGCAATGGAGATGCGGTGATCACGCCGGCGGGGGTGAATTGGGTGATCGAGCAGTTGCTGCGCGTCGGCGACTCCGCCCGACTGCGACTGCCTGGGCTACCGGAAGAGCGTCTGCCTGTCTTTGCGGGAGGTGTGGCGATACTGGCTGAAGTCCTGTCGATGCTGGAGATTCCGCAGATGAGGGTGGCCGAGGGTGCGCTGCGCGAGGGCCTGTTGTACGACTTGCTCGGACGCTTGATGGACGAGGATGCGCGTGTGTGCAGCGTGCGCGCCATGCAGGCGCGCTATCACGTCGACGTGGTGCAGGCGCGGCGGGTCGAGGCTACGGCGCTGGATTTCCTGCGGCAGACCTCGTTGACATGGGGACTGACCGAGCCGGAGGCCGAACAGATGCTGTCCTGGGCGGCACAGTTGTATGAAATCGGCCTGGACGTGTCCCATTCGCAGTATCACAAGCACGGCGCCTATCTGCTCGAGCATGCCGACATGCCGGGGTTTACCCAGGAGGAACAAAAAATCCTCTCTTGCCTGGTCGGCGCACATCGGCGCAAGTTGCACCTGGAGACTTTGGAAGATCTCAGCCCGCCCTGGCACATCAAGACGGAGTTTCTGATCGTGCTGCTGCGCCTGGCCGTACTGCTGCATCGTGGGCGCAGCGCGGCCGCCCAGCCACGCGTGGAACTGACGGCGAAACAGCGCTGCCTGGAGGTGTATTTCGCCAAGGGATGGTTGGAGGCGCATCCTTTGACGGCAGCCGACCTGGAGCAGGAAATCGAGTATCTGCGCGCAGCGGGCCTGCGCCTGCGCATCGATCGAGACCATCCCTGACAGGACCGCTCCCGAGGAGCTCGAAATCCTAGTCGCCGGCGTCCGCGTAGCGGCGCAACAGATCCGCCTGGGCGTTGATCAGTTCGTGATCGCCGGCGCACGGGCGCCGATAGGCGCCATCGGCACCTAGCGTCCATGCCTGGGCATTATCGGCGAGATAGGTTTCCAGGTCCTCGATGATACGGATGCGATGCTGCCGGCTTTCGATGGGAAAAGCGACTTCGATGCGGCGAAAGAAATTTCTGTCCATCCAGTCGGCGCTGGCGCAATACACCTCGGCGTTGCCGTCATTATGAAAATAGTAGACGCGCGAGTGCTCCAGGAAGCGGCCGACGATCGAGTGCACCGAGATGTTTGCGGAAATACCGGGAATACCCGGCCGCAATGCGCAAATGCCGCGCACGATCAGATCGATCTTTACCCCGGCCATCGACGCCTGGTAGAGAGTTTGAATGATCTGCGGCTCGAGCAGGGAGTTGATCTTGGCAATGATGCGGGCCGGCTTGCCCTGGCGAGCGAACTCGATCTCGCGCCGGCATTTCTCCAATAGGGCCTCGTGCAGCGTAAACGGCGATTGCAGGATTTTTTTCAGGGCGGCGACCCGCGTCGGACTGGTCAGCTGCAGCAGCAGTTCATGCAGATCCTCACCCATGATCTCGTCGCAGGTGAACAGCCCATAGTCCGTGTACACGCGCGCGGTCTCGGGATGATAGTTACCGGTACCGCAGTGGCAGTAGCGCCGTAATTTTCCGCCTTCGCGGCGCACGACCATGATCAGCTTGGCGTGGGTCTTGTATCCTACGACGCCGTACATGACGTGAGCGCCTGCTTCTTGCAGCCGAGTAGCGAGTTGGATGTTGGCGGCTTCATCGAAGCGCGCCATCAGTTCGATGATCACCGTGACTTCCTTGCCGGCACGCGCGGCATCGACCAGCGCATCGACCACCGGGGATTGCGGTCCGGCACGGTATAAGGTTTGCTTGATGGCCAGTACATCCGGATCCAAGGCCGCCTGCCGCAGAAAATCGATGACCGGTGCAAAGGACTCGAAGGGATGATGCAGCAGCAGGTCGCCGTCGCGCAGTACCGCGAAAATATCCTCCCGGACGCGAAGGTGCCGGGGCATGCCGGGCGTGAATTCCGGGTACTTGAGATCCGGACGATCCACCAGGTCATAGATCGCGGTCAGGCGGTTGAGGTTCACCGGACCGTTTACCTGGTATAGATCGTCCCTGCCCAAGGCGAAATGCCGCAACAGGAAGTTGCTGATGTTCTCGGGGCAGTCCAGCGAGGTTTCCAGACGCACGGCCGCGCCATAACGGCGCTGCGCCAATTCGCCCTCGATGGCGCGCAGCAGATTGTCGACTTCTTCATCGTCATCGTCGACGAACAACTCGCTGTTGCGAGTTACCCGGAATTGCCAGGCGCCCTCCAGAACCATGCCGCCGAACAGCTGATCCAGGAAGGCGGAAATCGTGGCCGAGAGGAAGACGAAGCAGGTCTTGCCCGGTATGTCCTCGTCATGGGGCAGTCTGATGATGCGAGGCAGGGAGCGCGGCACCTGCACGACCGTAAGTCCGGCGTCACGGCCGAAGGCGTCCTTACCGGCCAGACGCACAATGAAGTTCAGGCTTTTATTCTGAATGCGCGGGAAGGGGCGGGCGGGATCCAGGCCCAGCGGCGTGAGCACCGGCTCCACCTCATGGGCGAAATAATCCGCCAGCCAGGCACGCTGCCGGTTGGATAGGGTGCGCGCGTTCACGAACACGATGTTTTCGGCCGCCAGCGTCGGAAATACCAATTGATGCAGTAGTTGATACTGGTCTTCGACCAGGGCCTGCGCGCGTTGATGGATGGCCGCGAGTTGCTCGGGCACGCTCATGCCATCGGGTCCCCCGCCCAAGGAACCCAGTTCGAGCCGTTGCTTCAGGCCGGCGACCCTGATTTCGAAAAATTCATCCAGATTCGAACAGGAAATCCCTAGGAAACGGATGCGTTCGAGCAGCGGCAGCGACTCGTCATGGGCCTGGGCCAGCACTCGGCAGTTGAAGTCCAGGAAAGAGAGTTCCCGATTGATGTAGTACTCTGGAGCCTTGAGATTCACGTCGAGCCGGCGCGCCGAAAGGATGACCCAAAAGCATACTACGGCGCCGCTGGATCTTGTGTTACAGCCGTCAGTGCTCGGAGACCGCCACGATGGCGGAGTCGGCGGTCTTGTCGAGTTGTGCCAGCAGCCCGGCCGATCGAGCCTGGAAATCGGCCATGTAGGAGGGCGGCAATGGCGTCGCTGCAGGCAGGGGCACGGTACGAGGATTCTTGTGCACGCCGTTGATGCGATACTCGTAATGCAGATGAGGACCCGTTGCCGCGCCCGAACTGCCGACGTAACCGATCGTAGCGCCTTGCTTGATCCGCTGTCCGCTGCGCAGCCCCGAGGGAAAACGGGACATGTGAGCATATAGCGTGGAGATTCCACCGCCATGTTCCAGGATGACGGTACGGCCGTAGCCGCCTTGGGTGCCGACAAAAGTTACCTTGCCGTCGCCCGCCGCCTTGATGGCCGTACCGGTTGGCGCTGCGTAATCCACGCCTTTGTGAGCGCGGATCGTATTGAGGATCGGGTGGCGTCGCCGGGGATTGAAATTCGAACTGATGCGCGTGAAGTCCAGCGGTGCGCGCAGAAACTGCCGCTTCATGCTGCGCCCGTCGGGGGCGAAATAGTCGGCCACTTCTCCATCGTCCGATTCATAGTACACGGCGCGATGGATCGTACCGGCGTTGTTGAAATCCGCTGCGAGGATCCGTCCGTCACCGATGTATTCGCCATCCCGGAATTTTTGTTCGTACACCAGGCTAAAACGGTCTCCGGAGCGGATATCCAGGGCGAAGTCGATCTTCCAGCCGAAAATATCGTTGGCCAGGCGCAGAATGATTTCCGGGCTGACGCCGGCGGCGCGTGCCGCGACGAACAGCGAGGAGTCGATCGCTCCATGCGCCTGTGCCTTGCGGTATTCGATCGGGGTCTCGAGAAATTCGGCAGTGAACTTCGCGCCTTCCTCTTGCTCGACGCGTGTTACGGATAGGATCTGAGTTTCGCTGATGCGGCGACGCAGGGAATGAACCAGGCCTTCATTGTGGATCAAGGTGATGATGTCGCCCGGATGCAGGCGATCCAGACTTTTTTGGATGTCGGGCAATCCGCGGATGCTGGCGAGATCGGCAAGATTGAGCTGCAGCTGCCGAAAAATACGATCGAGTGTATCGTTGCGCCGGACTACGAACTCCACGGTGTCACCGAGAGGTTGCGGCAACTCGGATACCGCAACGGCTGCCGGTGAGGGCAGTGAGGAAAGCGCCTCGCTTACGGGACGAGGCTGAGGCGGAAGCGTCGTGGGTTGCCGATTGACGAGCAGGTAGGCAAGCGCGCCGCCGACGATGGGTAAAAGCAGTCCCGAGGCGAACCAGCGGGCGTGGGTGGAACTGCGGCCGTGAGTGGATGAGGGCTTGTAGTCGAGCGATATCTTCGAGTGGTGTGACACCAGTAATCCTTGAGTTCGCCGAGCGGCAGGCCGGGATGGCATGAAACTTAGAAGATCATTGCCGGAAACGTCAACCGCATTTGCGCATCGGCATGCGCTCCAGGCGACATCAGATCCGCTTTGGGGTTTTTGCGGTCGATGGGTAGGCCAGCCCCGTCCCTGGTTCCTGCCGGTCATGCCATCGGATTTGATGTATGACCGGCAGGAACCAGGGACGGGGCTGGAACCCGCAGTACAATTTCACAAAGAAGATCATGGGGACCGGACGGGTTTGAGAAACCGTCCTGGTGGTGGGCGGCTGAAGGGCTGCTGAATTGCGCCTGCCGCGATGAACCCCTACAGTCGCGCGCAGTCATCGAGGTCGCTGGAACGCAAGATATATGAAATCTGCCGAAGATCAGTTGTCGGAACTCAAGCGCGGCGCCGCAGAAGTTCTGCTGGAATCGGAATTACTCACCAAACTGCGCCGCGGCCGGCCGCTGCGCGTCAAGGCCGGCTTCGACCCGACTGCACCGGACCTGCATCTCGGTCATACGGTGCTGATCAACGAGATGCGGCGTTTTCAGGACTTTGGCCATGAAGTGATTTTCTTGATCGGCGACTTTACCGGTCTGATCGGTGATCCTTCCGGCCGCAACGCGACCCGTCCGGCACTGACGCCCGAGCAAGTACAGGCCAATGCAGCGACCTACCAGGCGCAGATCTTCAAGATCCTGGATCCCGATCGGACCCGCATCGAATTCAATTCGCGTTGGATGAACGCCATGAGTGCAGCCGGCCTGATCCAACTGGCAGCCAAGCACACCGTTGCGCGCATGTTGGAGCGTGATGATTTCAGCAAGCGCTACAAGGGTGGACAGCCGATTGCGATCCATGAGTTTCTGTACCCGCTGGTGCAAGGCTATGACTCGGTGATGCTGCAGGCCGACGTGGAACTCGGCGGCACGGACCAGAAGTTCAATCTGCTGGTGGGACGCCAGTTGCAGGAAGCCTCGGGCCAGGAGCCCCAGGTGGTGCTGACCATGCCGCTGCTGGAGGGGTTGGACGGTGTCAACAAAATGTCCAAATCCCTGGGTAATTATATCGGTGTGACGGAGCCGCCGGATGACATGTTCGGCAAGCTGATGTCGATCAGCGACGAGCTCATGTGGCGCTATTTCGACCTGCTGTCGTTTCGATCGAATGCCGAGCTTGCGGCGCTCAAGGCCGGTGTCGATCAGGGGGGCAATCCCATGGAAGCGAAATTCGAGCTTGCGCATGAAATCACCGCCAGATTTCACGGCGATGCGGCGGCGGGCAATGCTCGAGAAAACTTCAACGCCCGCAGCCAGCGGCGGGAAATACCCGATCAGGTGCGCCAATTATATTTGAGCGTGGATCGCGACAAGATCGGCATCGCTGCGCTGTTGAAGCAGTGCGATCTGGTTGCCAGCACCTCGGAGGCGTCGCGGCTGATGAGAGGTGGCGGAGTGCGCTTGAATACAGAAAAGGTGCTGGATGTCGCGGCAAGCGTGTCGGTGCCCTCCAGCAATCTGTTTCAGGTGGGCAAGCGTACCTTCGTGCAGATCGAACTCAAGCGCGCCTAGCGATTCCATTTGT